>JBMYQZ010000766.1:0-2734 GCA_049601855.1 Limisphaerales bacterium
GGAGCAGTGCGGAGGTGTGGTCACTGGACATGCTGGGGGCCGATGAAATAGGAAGCGGCGAGTGGTTGCTTCGGATTCACCGGAGATCTTGCATCAACTCAGTTGGGCCGATCTCCTGATCCTCGTAGCAACTGCTCAGGGGAGGGCGTCCAGGCGATAGATACGCCGAGATATGCCGCTCAGCGGACCGTCGATCTTCTGCGCCTGATTGGTCGTGGCGGTGACGTCGCCCGCGAGCGTGTGCCAATCGTTTGTAGAGGCGGGCACGATCGGGGTGTAGCGGATGCGATAGGACAGGCCCCGTTTCGGAAGGCCTGGTGAGGATGGCGAAGCCATTGTTGTAGCTGATGCTCAGGCTTGGACGGACCAAGGCGTTTACCGGGACATTGAAGAACTGGGTGGCGCTGGTTGAGAGGACACTGGAGCCTCGGTAGTATTTTTTGGGGGGTGCGAGCAAAAACACCCGGCATGTGCGCAGGACGAATCGTTTGTTTGGCATCTGTCGCGACGACTACGTGGACGACGGTATTGTTGCGTTTTGGGGATATCCAGCGATTGGTGATCTGGCCTCATCGAGGCCTTCGGGGTAGGGTGGGGGCATGAATCCTTTCAAGGTGATTTCGAAGCTGGTGACCCTGGTTCTGTGCGTGGTGGCATTTTGTTTGGGAGGCGTGGCTTCGCGCTATGTCGACGTGTTTCGACCGGCCTTGCCGGTGACAGTCTCATTTCGAGCTTCGGCCCTCGGTGAGGGGCATGTGGCGGTTATGAAGAACGAATCCGAGCAGGATCTGGCAGTGCGTTTGAGTCATCGAAAGGGGGAGGAGACCAAGACCGGGATTGTGATCCTGAAGGCCGGAGATACCGACGAATTGGGTTGGATCGAAGGATAGAAATTTGCGCCGGGAGACCGCTTGGTGGTGGAGGAATCGGGGCACAAGTCGATCAAGGCGACGGTGGAGTAGGAGATTTGGCGGTCTGGCGATTGGATTTGTCGGCGGAGGAGCGCATCTGAGCCGATACGTGATTGCGGTTCAATTGCCGCTTGCGGCGTTTGCCGCAAAATAAATAGGGTGATTCCAGTGTCTTTGACCGATCGACAATTTTTCATGCTGGCAGTGGCGGCTTATGGCATCAGCATGATTTTTTCTGTCTTCCTGTGGCGGAAGCATTTTCGGTCGGACAATCGGGTGAATTATGCGTTGCTGATGTTGGGGTTGGTGTTTCACACCATCACTTTGGGTAAGCGCGGGTTTTCCTTGGAGCGCTGTCCGGTGAACAACCTATTTGAAGCGACGGCATTCATCTTGTGGACCTTGCTGATGGTTTACGCGGTGCTGGGTTTTTTCAATCGGCTGCGCTTTTTGGGGGCATTCGTGGCGCCGTTGGTATTTGCGGTGGGTGTGTTTGCACTGATGCCTTCGCTGGATCCCCCGCATGGGCCGGAGCCGGAGTTCTCCGGAGGATGGGTAAGTCTGCACGCGACCTTGATTCTGCTTTCGTACGGCTCGTTCGGTCTGGGGGCGGTGGCGGCGACAATGTTCCTGACGCAAGATCACGATCTGAAGCTGCACAAGATCCAGGCGATACTTTCGAAGCTGCCTTCGATTGAGCGGATAGAAAAGGTTGAGCAACGGTTGTTGTTGGCGGGGTTCACTTTGTTGACGATTGGGTTGGCGATCATTCCGATCAAAGTGGGGCAACCGGATGGGATGTCATTTGCGGGGGATTCAAAGGTGCTTTGGTCGATCGTCGTATGGGTGGCGTACTCCGTGCTCGTGTTCGCGCATTTCAAGAAACATTTCGTCGGCAAACGCTTCGCGTGGAGCGTGATCGCCAGTTTCGTTTTCGTCCTGCTGACCTTCTGGGGCACGAACCTCATGTCGCCGGTTCACAACTGAGTCATGGAAATTGTCGCCCTTGGTATCAGTCACAAGACCGCGCCCGTGGAGGTACGCGAGAAGTATTCGTATGCTGATGGGGCGGTGCCGGCGTCGTTGGAGCGGATGTTGCAGCTCGAAGGGGTGGATGAGGCCTTGATCATCTCGACGTGTAACCGCGTGGAGATTTATGCCTGCGCTTCGGATGAGCCGCATCGGGTGTTGCGAAGGGTTCGGGAGCAGGTGGAAGAGGAGAAGGGTGCGTTTGAAAACCCGGACCATTTCTACGAGCATGCGCATCCGCAAAGCGTGCGGCACTTGTTCAAGGTGGCCAGTGGGTTGGATTCAATGGTGCTCGGGGAAACTGAGATTCTGGGACAGATCAAACAATCATACCAGTTGGCGCTGGAGAAAGGCTTCACCGGCAAGGCGCTCAATAAGACTTTTCAGACGGCTTTCAATGTCGCGAAGAAGATCCGCACGGAGACGAACATCCAACGCGGGAGTGTGTCGGTGGCTTCGGTGGCGGTCGAGTTGGCTCAGAAGATTTTCGAATCCCTGGATCAACAGCGGGTGATGGTGATCGGAGCCGGGGACACGAGCGAAAAGACGGCCCGGGCGCTGCAGAGTCGTGGGGCAAAAAGCATCATGGTTTCGAATCGCTCATTTGATCGCGCGAAGGAATTGGCCTCGGAACTCGATGGACGGGCGATCCATTTCGACGACTGGCCGGCGGAATTCAACAACATCGATATCGTGATCAGCAGCACGGCTGCGCCGCATTATCTGATTACCCGCTCAAAGTTGGAGCCGATGCTGAATCAGCGCGGAAACCGGCCGTTGCTTTTGATCGACAT
>JBMYQZ010000767.1:0-2731 GCA_049601855.1 Limisphaerales bacterium
AGCACGCTGCCGTTACCGCCAATCCTGGGCCGGCCCTCGTCATTGCCGGGGCCGGAGCGGGCAAAACCCGCACGCTGACTTATCGCGTTGCGTGGTTGTTGGAGCAGGGGATCCCCGAGAATCGCATCCTGCTCCTCACTTTCACCAACAAAGCGGCGAAGGAGATGATGAGCCGCGTTTCCGATCTCCTGGGGAACGACCTTCCGCGTCTTTGGGGCGGCACCTTTCACTCCATCGGCAATCGCGTGCTCCGTCGCCATGCGGACAAGATTGGCTGGCAGAAAGACTTCTCCATCATGGATCGTGAAGACGCCCGTGATCTTGTTGCCGCCTGCATGGACGAAGCCAAGATCGACATCAAGGCCACGCGTTTTCCCAAGGCCGACGTCCTGTGCGATGTCTTTTCCATGGCGACGAACAAGTGCGAGGAAATGGCTGAGACGCTTGCGAATCGTTACCCGCATTTTCAACACCTGTCCCACCAGATCAGTTCGCTCTATGACGCGTACCAAAAGCGCAAGCAGGCCACCAACTCGATGGACTTCGATGACCTGCTGGTGCAATGGCTGCACCTCATGGAGATCGACGAGGAAACCCGCGACTACTACCAGCAACGGTTTCAGTTCATCCTCGTCGATGAATACCAGGACACCAACCAACTCCAAGGCGATCTCATCGATCTGCTGGCCGCGAAAAACAAGAACCTGATGGTTGTCGGCGACGACGCGCAGAGCATCTACTCCTGGCGCGGTGCCAACTTTCGCAACATCCTCGAATTCAACCAACGCTACGAGGACGCCAAGACGTTCAAGATCGAGACGAACTATCGCAGTACGCCCCAGATTCTTGAGGTCGCCAATGCCGTCATCGAATCCAATGTGGACCAGTTCACGAAGGAATTGGCCACCTCTCGTGACAACGGTATCCAGCCGGCCCTCGTTTCCTGTCGGGACGCCGGTGAACAGGCGGTCTTCATCACCCAACGTGCTTTGGAACTTCGCGACGAAGGAATCCCGTTGGACGACATGTGCATTCTCTACCGAGCGCATTTCCATGCGATGGAACTGCAGCTCGAGCTGACCAAGCGCAACATTCCCTTCGCGATTACCAGTGGCGTTCGTTTCTTCGAACAGGCGCACATCAAAGACGTTTCGGCCTGGTTGAAGTTGATCTGCAACCCGCGGGACGAACTCGCCTTCAAACGCCTGGCGAAACTTCTTCCGGGAATCGGAGGCAAGACCGCCGACAAGTTGTGGAAGGCGTTCGCGGGCGAACTCACCGACGACATCGATGAACTTCCTCCTCTCGTCGAGGAAGCGGACCAACCGGATGCCGCCACGCCGCTCGCCGTCGCGATGCAGAAGGTTGAGAACCTTGCCCCCAAGAAGGCGAAGGTCGCGTGGGCGCAGTTTTCCGCCACGGTCGCACAATTGGAGGATCCGATTCTCGCCACCCAGCCAGACGAGTTGATTCGCATCATTCTCGAAGCCGGCTACGAGGATTATCTCAAGAACTCGTATGAAAACTACCAGTCGCGCCTGGAGGACGTGAATCAGCTGGCCGAGTTTTCCCGACAGTTCGATTCGCTTGGTGAATTGCTCACGCAACTGGCGCTCTTGACGAACATGGAGGCCGATCAGGATCAGTCGACGGAGGAAGACGATGAGAAGATCCGTCTCTCGACGATTCACCAGGCCAAGGGACTCGAATTCCGCGTGGTCTTTGTGATCATGCTTTGCGACGGCATGTTCCCCTCCCATCGCTCGCTCGACACGAGCGAAGGCATCGAAGAGGAGCGCCGCCTCTTCTACGTCTCCGTGACGCGGGCCAAGGATGAACTGTATTTGTGTTATCCTTTGATGCGCTTCATGCCCGGAGTCGGTGATGCCATGCAGCAGGTCTCTCGCTTCATCAATGAGATCCCGAAGGACCTTGTTGATCCATGGACCCTGCATGCTTCGGACATGCCATTCTGAAGCGTGGCGGCGTGTTGGATGAAATCTGCTCGCTCACGCTCGCTGCTACCCGTAAAACTTGCTTTTTGAACGATGATTAGTGCGACCGATACCGAACCCAGTGGCCCGCTTGTTGCCGGCGTGCGCAAGCCCATGCCGCGCGAACAGTTTGATGCCCTCTCCAAGGAAATCCTCGAACTGAAGGAGAAGCACAACGCCATCATCCTCGCGCATAATTACCAGGTACCGGAGATTCAGGACGTGGCGGACTACGTCGGCGATTCCCTCGGTCTTGCCCAACAAGCCGAGACAACGCCCGCCGATGTGATCGTCTTTGCCGGCGTTCACTTCATGGCGGAAACCGCCAAGATCCTGAATCCGCACAAGAAGGTCGTTCTTCCCGATAAGGACGCCGGTTGCTCCCTTGAAGAAAGCTGTCCTGGCGAGAAACTCAAAGCCCTCCAAGACACCAATCCCAATTTCTGGACCGTTGCCTACATCAATTGCAGCGCGGACGTGAAGGCTCTCAGCGACGTGATCTGCACCAGTGGCAATGCGAAGAAAATCGTGGATGCCTGCCCCCCGGATAAAGACCTCCTCTTCGTCCCGGATGAAAACCTGGGCTCTTGGGTCGTCGAGCAAACCGGTCGGCCGATGGAACTGTGGCAGGGCAACTGTTACGTCCACGTCGAGTGGACCCATGCGGCCATCACCCGCATCCGTGGCGAACATCCGGATGCCCCCGTCGTCGCACATCCCGAATGCACCAAGTCCGT
>JBMYQZ010000768.1:0-2728 GCA_049601855.1 Limisphaerales bacterium
TTCGTGACGCGCAGGCGGCTGCCAGACGGAAGCCAGGGCTTGTGGGCGATGGAGATTTTCTGACTGCCGCGTTGGACCTCGTCGCCCAGGATTGCGATCTTGAAGATCAGGTTTTCGACGGTGGGATTGAAGATCTCCGAGACATCCCCATCGACGATTCGCGTCGGCACCAACTCGTTGGCTTTGGCCTCGCGGAGTTGGACGCCGGAGTTCTCTATCTTCAAGCGCTTGGCAAACTCAAGCACGGGAGGTTCCTACTTGGCCAGCTTCAGTGGCGGACCAATGAGTTTCGGGATCTGAATGGCGTCCGGCACAATGCGGCTGGTGTTGGTGTTGATCGTCACGCGGAAGTAGAACTGGTCTTCCGACAAGAAGGTGTAGACGTGCCAATCGCCCTTGTAGTTGTAGTCCTTGGGCTTGCGGATCTCCAGACGCATACCGGGACATTCCGAAAGCCCCTTCAGGAATTCGTTCAGCGCGAAAGTATTGCCGCCAACACTCCAACTGGCGCCCAGACTGAAGAAGATGCCCCCGAGAAAATTGCAGTCCTTCCGATCCACCGCCTGACCGACCTGTTGCATCACCCCCGGCGGGCAACCCGGCGGAGCGTAGTACGTCGGACGGGCCAAGGGACCACTCCACGCACCGGACGACAGCGCGGACAGAAACAAGGCGATGGCAACCACGGTTCCCGCGAGGGTCATGCAGCTATGACAACGACGATCAGGATCCATTAGATCAATCCTACTTGAACCAGAGGCGCGGGACGAACTCCCGATAACCGACCCGCCAGTCTGGTCCCAGTCGTATCCAGACCGCCATCATCGGAGGACCGTGGTAGCCCACGTCTTGGTCGCCATCGCGCAGACGACACAAAGTCTCTCCCAGATCGTGTCGAAAAAAGCGGATCCGAATTCCACGCTTCTGCTTCCACATCCCCAGATCTTCACGCTCGAATAGCAGCAGTTGCCGCAAAGGTTCTCCGGTTTGAGGGAGGGAATCTCGCCCCAGCAACCAATCGGCGAATTCCAGCGCATCATCCCGATGTCGCTGTCCGCCGCGGGTCGGTCGATCGGCAGCGAACTCCTCAAACAAGTTCCAGAACGACTCCCCCAACGCCGCCGCACTGGCCGGCAACATTTCCCTCACCTCGCCATAACGCTTGCGCAAAAGCGAACGGGAGAATTGCGGGATCGCTTCGGGAAAGAGTTCCGTCAGTTGCTGAACCTCTGTCTCGCTCAGCCCCGCCTTCTCACCTTCGCCGACCGCATCCGCGGCAAAGCGCTGGCAATAGGCGCGCTCGGTCGCCAGCCGCGCCATGACGGTTTGAAACTCCTTCAATCCCATCGCCCATGCCGACTGCCAATTTCACGTGCCTGCTTCAATTCGCCCCGCACTTCATCAAACGCAGGAAAATTCGTATCGCGTTCGAGAATCGCACCCTTCACCGCGCCATGTTGCAGGACAGCGTCCATCAATTCCCAAATCTCCGGATTGGTCGCCTGCGCGTGACTATCCACCCACTTGCCGTTGATCAATTGTCCGCCCACGAAATGCAGCTGGACGATTCGTTCCCCCGGCAGCCGCTTGAGAAACTCCTCGGCTGGATAGTTGTGCGTCTGCGAATTAATGAAGAGATTCGTCACATCGAGCAAAAGGCCGCATCCCGTGCGATCCAACAACTCATTGAGAAAGTCCACCTCCTCGCAATCCGTCCCCGGCATCGCAAAAGGGTAGGTGATATTCTCCAGGATCAACGGAGTTTCGATACACTCGTTGGCGATTCGAATGTTCTCACAAAGCGTATCCAGTCCTTCGCGACTGAACGGAACCGGAGCGAGGTGACCGATTTCCACGCCGCCGGCTTGGGTAAAACAAATATGTTCGCTCCACCAAGGCGGCTGGACGAGTTCGACCATTCCGGCCAGCTGTTCCAGGTAAGGACGATTCAATCCCTCTGCGCTGCCCAGCGAGAGGTTCAAACCGTGAGGGATCAGGGTGAAACGATCGCGCAATCGATCCAGAAACTCCCGCCGCGGTTTCGGTGCTTCAAGAAAATGATCGGCCGTAATCTCAAGAAAGCCGATCTCGTCCGCATGCTCGAACACCTCCTTCGCATACCGATCGCGATAACCCATCCCCACCCCGAGTACGGGCAGATCGAGACAGGTTGAGGCGACAGCAGACATGGACTACTTGCCCAAACGATAAACCAGCACGACATCGAGTTTCACGTCCTGGTTATTGCTCTGGCCAAGGTAAGTCTTGTGCATCGTGCGCGACTGCTCGTTCATTCCCCAGACCCAGGAATTGCGACGGACGACGGACTTGCCGGGTTCGATCACTGCGGTCCCGAATTCCTTTTCGATGTCCGCCTTTGTCGCCGTTCTGTGCACCGCGCCATGACGCACCTCGGCGAGGCGATACTTCACTTTGCTCAAGGTGATCGGATGCTCCGACACGTTCGTGATCGCGAAGTGATAGAAATCTGTATCCGCCGTCTTCCAGTCGCGGCTAATCTCCGTCTCGATCGGTTTCTCCGGTTCCTTGCCCAGATACTGGCACTTTATCACCGCCAAGTCGGAGCGGTCTGGCGCGGGAATCGTTTCAACGTAGTCGCGCGGACGCGGATTGCGTGTTTCCGGGTTTGATGACACCGGCTTTGGATCGGTCTGCAAGCCACAACCGAGCAAGAGCACTCCCAGCAAGATTGGCATTACGTTTCTCA
>JBMYQZ010000769.1:0-2727 GCA_049601855.1 Limisphaerales bacterium
TTGTTGAGCCCTTCGAAGGCAACGAAAGCGCCTTGGGACTGGACGTGTTGCGGGTCGGTTCGGCACCGACCGTGGAACGCAGTCGTGACACCGGCGTGGTTCAACTGACCGGTCCTATTCGACTCGTACAGGAGGCGGGCAGCCAGATGGGGGTGGTGCTTTACGTGCCGTATTATGACGAGAGTCTGCTCGGGAGCGAACCGGTGGAAGCCGACCGACAGAAGGCATTTCAGGGTGTGTTCCAACTTGTTTTTCGCGGTGAGGACATGCTGTCCAAATTGTTGGATACCGACATCGTTCGTCAGACCGAGCAGTTGCCCCGGGATATCGCGTCGGAGACCAACACTGTCGCGAACCCGACGTCGAACCCGCGGGAATTGTTCGGGGGGATGGACTTGCTGGTGGAAGATGTTGCAGCGGAGGAAAAGACCCTGTTCTTTCGCCCGGCGCCGTTACGCAAGGAAGGGGCGGAACTGACGGAGGAAGAATTTCGCCAACGGGAGGGGACCAGCCGGAGTATTCAATTTGCGGGGCGACATTGGCGCGTGCAATTCGGTGCGGCGCCGGAGTTTATGAAGTCGCATCGGAGCTTCAACGCGCAGGGGACGGCGATGAGTGGATTGGCTTTCACGGTCTTGATGCTGTCCTACGTGTTGATGTTGCAGCGCAAGGCGCGCGATGTGAATGAACTGGTCGAGATTCGAACCGGTGGACTGGAGCGGTCCTATGGCCAGTTGGAGCACCGGCAGGAACGGCTTTCCAAGGTCAATGTCACGATGGCCGAGCTGTCTCACTTGGAGACGGCGGGTGAGTTCGGTCTGGATCAATACCTGCGGAAGATTTGCGAGGCGGTGGCGGAACGATTCGAAATTGATCGGGTCGGGGTTTGGTTGTTCAGTGCCAAACGCGACGATCTTCGCTGTGAGTACATGTATACACTCCGGAACCAGCGTTGGACGAAAGGGAGGGTCCTGACTGCCGGTGAGTTTCCAGGTTATTTCGAGGCGCTTGATTCGGGACTGCAGATCAATGCGGTGAATGCCCGTCTCGATCGTCGGACCGGCGGCATGACCGAGGATTACCTGGAGCCGGAGAATATCTTCTCGCTGTTGAACGCCCCGATTCGACGTGGTGGGCAGCTGGTGGGGGTGGTGAGTTACGATGCCTTGGGCAAACATCGCCGTTGGTCGCAGGAGGAATCGACCTTGGCCGGAGCGGTGGCCGACTTTGTCACCTTGGCGTTGATCGACGATGAACGTTGGGCAGCGGAATCACGCCTGCGGGAGTCGGAGCGCCTCTATCATTCACTGGTTGAAAACCTGCCCCAATTCGTCTTTCGGAAGGATCTCGACGGCAAGTTCACCTTCGTCAACGAACAGCTGTGCGAAGGATTTGGGAAGGAGGAGACAGAAATTCTCGGACATACGGATGACGAACTCAGTCCTCCGGAACTGGCGAAGAAATACCGGGCGGATGATCGGCGGGTGATTGAGAAGGGCGAGGTGCTGGAATTTGTCGAGGAGATCCAGCTGGCGACGGGTCGCTATTTCCTGCACACCTGCAAGACGCCCATTCGCGATGACAAAGGCAAGATTGTCGGTGTTCAAGGGATCGCCTGGGATATTACAGAGCGCTACCGGTTGCAGGACGCGCTGAATGCGAGTGATGAACGCTTTCGCGGTCTGGTCGACAGCCTCGACTGCATTGTGTGGGAGGCGAACCCGGACGATATGTCCTTCGCTTTCGTCAGCCGCCAAGCGGAGCGCATGCTCGGATATCCGCTGGGTATGTGGATCGACGACGTCGAGTTCTGGACGAACCGGATTCACCCCGAAGACCGCGAATTGGTTTTGAAGTCGTGCCGAGAATCCATCGCGGAAGGCGAGGGGCGCGAGTTTGAATACCGGATGTTGGCGATGAAAGAGCGGACGGTTTGGGTGCGCAACATCCTCTCGTTGGAAAAAGATGGAGAGGGGAAGGTCACGCGTGTTCGCGGGTTGATGATCGACACCACGGAGCGGCGCCAGATGCAGGGCGAACTGCAGCAGAGCACCGAACGCATGCGTTTGTTCATCCAGCACACGCCGACTTCGGTGGCGATGTTTGACACCCGGATGCGATACATTCTGGCGAGCAAACGTTGGTACGAAGACAACAATCTGAGCGAGGGCGAGATCATCGGGCGTAGTCACTACGACGTGGTTCCGGACATCCCGGATCGTTGGCGGCGCGTCCATGAACATTGCCTGCTCGGGAATTCGGCGGAGTGCGAAGAGGACATGTTTCTGCGGGATGATGGCAGCACCGAGTTTGTTCGTTGGGAGATCCATCCGTGGCACAAGGGCGCAGAAGTTGGTGGCATCATCATGTTCGCCGAGATGATCACCGACCGGGTGAATGCGCGGATCGCCATCGAACGCAGCGAGGCGGTGCTACAGGCGACGGGCCGAGCGGCGGAGTTGTTCCTCAAGGCGCAGACTTGGAGCGACGCTTTGGTGGAGGTGATGGAACACCTTGGTGAAGCCACGCGGGCCGGACGCGTCTGGTTCATGCAGAATGAGCGCGGACCGAACGACAGCAACTCAGGGCGTCTGCGGTTGGAATGGTTCTCGGAACAGGGATCGCAGGAAATGGCCGGATCCAGTGTCAATCGACTCGACTGGAATGATCCGGCGATCGAACGCTGGCGCGAGGTCCTGGCCGCTGGCGGGGGCGTGTGGGGGCATC
>JBMYQZ010000770.1:0-2720 GCA_049601855.1 Limisphaerales bacterium
GACGCCAAGCCAGAATCAACAAGGGAACACTGACGATCCAGAGCAGAGACAACGGTACAGAGAGGTGCCAGCCGCACAGAATACCGCTGGCACACCACCCTACCGGTGCCAGTAATGGACACTTCATTCTCCCTGTTTCCCTTCCGCGGCAAAATACGTCGGGAAACCCAATCAGCCAAGCGGTATCGTGCGCCGACGCGTCTGCCAGATCCAGATCATTGCGAGAGCGGAGACAATGCCGACGGTATCAATCATCACATCGACGGGAGTCCCAACTCGCCCGTCGACAAAGCTCTGGTGAAACTCGTCGGACGCAGCATAGAGCGCGCAGATCATGAGCGTGAGCCAAGCGCCTTTATTCTCCCAAACGTCGACGTTCTTCTGCGGCTTCGCCAACGCGCGCCAGACCAATCCGGAGAGAATGGCGTATTCGACAACATGGGCGAATTTACGGACGACAAGTCGCAATGCGGCAATCGTCTCTTCGGAGACGTCGCCGAAAATGAAATTCAGAAGCGGAACCAGAATGCGCGAAGTATTGCTGCCCGACCCCAAGCCGGTGGACATCAGGAAGATGATCCCCATCCATATCAGAACGGGAAACCAGTAGACCAAAAACGCACGCTGGCCGGCCGCGGGCATCAGCCGTTCATTTCTTCAAGGGGAGCAACTCCACTTTGCGGAACTCGCAGGGATGACTCTCGCTCTGGAGCGAAATCGTCCCTCCATCCAGGAGCGTACCGTCATCCCGCTGCGGCTGGGAATACTCGAGCACAACCTTGCCATCAATGATGTGCTTGATGGACTTGGAACCGCGGACCTCCATTTCCGCCGTGACCCACCGATCTCCGTGATAGGTCTTGGAACTCGAGCTGATGCAATGACGCTTCAACAATTTACCCTTCATCACCACGTCCGTCCCCGGCGTACACAGATTCAAGGTAGTCCGTTTACCTTCACCTTTGCCGCCGAGAAGTTGGACTTCAATGGAATTGGGGAAATCCTGATCCTGCGACATTGTCTTCGGGTCCTGCCCGTGAACCATGATGCCGCTGTTGCGGAATGCCCATCCCGGTCCGCCCTTCAGTTGATCACCCGTGAATCGATACTCCACGCGGATCCGGTAGTGTGAAAAAGGCGTCTGGTAGAACAGGTGACCGAACGTCTCGCCGAATTCGTCATAATTCTCGTAGCCAACACGAATGACGCCGTCTTCGACGCGAAACGTTTGCTTCGGGTCTTTACCGTAATCCTGGTAGCGGATCTTCGGCGTCCATCCATCCAGATTCTTCCCATTGAAGAGCTGGATCCATTTTTCCTTCTTGGCCGCGTGGGCGTTGAGCGTGCAGCACAAGGCGATCAAGACCAGTCCGCTGAGCGATTTCATGCGGAGAACATAGGTAGGCGGATTTCGGTCCGCCAGCGAATTCAGCGAGGTCTGGCGGACCGGGGTCGCCGGGGCGATTGCGGTCCTGTCTTAGGTTTACGGCGGCGAAGGCGAGATTTGCGATTGGCCTTGCCGTGAGTTGGCAGCGGATTGCGCGTTGGTTCCGAGGTCGAGGGTTTCGCACTGGACGTAGCGCCGCTGGAGAGCGCCTCGCGGTAGGTGGTCAGCTGAATATTCTGACCTTCGACAATCTCGGCAATTGCCGGACTGGCCAAGGCCTCGAACTCATGTTTGTGAGAGTCGGTTGAGGGATGGCAGTAGAGTTCCGAAAGCCCGACCGGCAGGCGAGGCAGGAATTCCCGCAGATACGCGACGTCCACCCGGTCATTCTGCAAGAGGCCAAAGACATGGTCAGTATGCCGAACGAAATTGTGACGCAGTATCGCTTCCGCCCGGCGGCTCAGAGTGCTGAAGATCAAGGAGTGGGACTTGCGATACCACAACGAGTTCGTGCCGATTTCAGCGTCAATGTTTCGGGGTTCCCGGGTGAGGCGGATGCGTTCGACGTGCCATTCGCCGCGACGATCAATCAGGATCTCCAAGATGCGAGGATGCAGATGGATGTTCAAATGCCCGTTCAGGTGGTCGAGTGGGAGATCAAAAGCGGCAAACTTCTCAATCTGCGCGGCGATCTCCGATTCGAGTTGTCGCCGCAAGGAACTTTTAAACCAATAGCGTATTCCGGAAGAGACCGGCGAGTTGCTGAAATTGCCGAACGGGTCGACGAGCCCTGGGATCTCCCGTGGAGAGAGCGTCGACTTGCCATTCGTAAGCGTCAGGTGCAGGCCTACCGCAAGCGTGGGATGTTTGTGCGCGAGGCGAACGGCTTCATCGACCGCGACTCCGTTCACCATCAGGCTGGCGCTGGTGAGGATACCCCGTCGATGGGATTCAATGATGGCCTGGTTAATCGCGGAGGAACGCCCGAAGTCGTCCGCATTGACAATCAGGCGGCGCGGCTCAGACGCCATAGGTCGGCCCCATGGTTCCGGTGAGATGGCGGAGCCAAGTGTACAGGACCAGACAGATCTTACGCGGTTTGCTCAGGCGCATGGGCACGGCGCCGAGCACCTGATACTCGCGGGACTCAATTTTCTTGAGGAGCTTCCAATAAACTGTCCCCATCAATTCGGCGGCGATCATTGACTTGCGATCTTCGGACGGCAGTCCTTCACGAGCGGCCTGGTAGAATCCTCGGGCCTTGCCCGCGAAAGATTCAGCAAGACGTTTAAACTCAGGCGTGTATCTGCCTTCAAGGATATCAGACTCCTTC
>JBMYQZ010000771.1:0-2701 GCA_049601855.1 Limisphaerales bacterium
CGGGACGCCAACCTCGGTGAGGCGTCGGGCGAGGAGGAGGCGTTGGCCGAAGCTGTTACGACCGTACTTCTTGCGGACGTCTTCGGGCTCCTTCGAAATATCGAAGGCAGCCTGGGCCTTCTCGGAGTAGACGAGTTTGTAACCCTGCTCGTAGTAGCCGTCGATGCTGACGGCCGGGTCGTTCGCGACCTTGTCGTTGATGCGCTGGAGACGATCGAGGTTGGCGCGGAGTTCTCGGCGGTTCTCGGCGCGGTCACCGACGATGGAATCCGGAATGCTGACGTCCCGCACGCGGAAGCTCTTGCTGTCCGGGTTTTCGGAAATGATGAACGGGGCGTATTGCGCGCCGAGGAAGTTTGGTCCTCCTGAGCGCGACATCTGCGGCATGCTGACGTAGCTCGGCAGGCCGTCCTTGAAGCCACGGTTCCAGGCGACGGTGGAACCCAAGGAAGGATGAAAAGTTACGTAGGCACCGCAGCCGACCGGGATCGGCGTGGGCGTGCCGGTCATCATGTAGTGATTGCCCGCACCATGGTTGTTCTGCTTGTGCGCGATGGAGCGGATGACCGTGAACTTGTCGAAGGCCTTGGCGAGGTTGGGAACGTGTTCGGAGAAATACTCACCTTTCACGCTCGTTTCGACCGTGCCGAATTCGCCGCGGATCTCCTTCGGGGCGTTCGGTTTGGGATCAAAGGTCTCGTAATGAGTCGGGCCGCCATCGAGCCACACGAAGATGCAGCGGACGTCGTTCTTGGACTTGCCCACCGTTGCGGCGGCCTGGGCGCGCAACATATCGGTCATCGCGAGACCACCGAGTGATCCCAATCCGACCTGCAAAAAGTCCCGGCGGGCCATTCCCGCACAATTTCGATTCAGTTGGCTCATTGCGTTGTTATCAATGATTTAAAGCAAATTCGGGCGTGTTTAGCAATGCCCACATCAAATCTTCGACTGCCTTCTGACGGTCGGTGGCTTCGCCTTTTTCATTCTTAAATACGGACGCGGCCACTTTCTTTTCTTCGGCGGAAGGAAGCCGTGAGTAAATCATAAGGTAAAGCTCCACCACGATCTCCTCGGGGGATTTCTTAGATTTGGCGAGTTCGGTGGCCTTGCCCTCCTTGCTGGCAATACGGTCCTCGAGTTGCTTGGAGTTCATGAGGTGCAGGGACTGGACGATGGTCGGCAAGGGGTCGCGTTCGCAGGGGCATTCGGCGCTGGCATCGGGTCGGCCGTAAGTGTCCAGCAGCGTCGAGCGCATCGTGCGGTTCCAGTTCTGCATGGCCGGGACGCCCTTGGCCAAACCCTCAAAGCTCATGGTCACGCCAGTGATGGAGGTGAGCGCATCAGCCATCACCTCGGCGGTAACGCGTCGGCGATAGGAGCGGGCGAAGTTTCGGTCGTCGCCGACGTTACTGTCGTTCGCGAGCGAACTGGTTTGGTAGGTGCGTGAACGCAGGATGTGCCGAATCGTGCGTTTCATGTCGTAGCCGTATTGCGCGAAGTCTTGCGCCAGCCAATCAAGCAACGGTCCATTCGTCGGCGGATTGGAGGCGCGGAAATCATCAACGGGATGCACGATGCCGCGGCCAAACATTTCGCCCCAGATACGATTCACCGTGGCGCGGGCGAAGAACGGGTTGTCTTTCTCCACCAACCAGTCGACCAAGACGGCGCGTGGATCCCTGCCTGCGGGAATCTCAACCTTGGGACCGTCGGGTGGCTTGGGCGGCATGACGGCACCGGTGACCGGATGCTTCACGGTTCCACCCGGTTGCCACCACCAATACTCGGGCTCGCCGGAGATCGGGGCGGAGATGCCCTGACCCTTGCGCTTCATGGATCCGAAGAAGGCCGCCATTTGGTAATAATCGTCCTGTCCCCACTTTTCGTTCGGATGGTGATGGCATTGGGCGCATTCCAGTCGGACGCCCATGAACACGCGGCTGACGTAGGCGCCGAGGAATTTCGGATCGCGCTTGTCACGAAGCACTGCGACGGGACCCACTTCATGCGTGCTGCCGACCGCGGTCAGGAGTTCGCGCACGAATTCATCGTAGGGTGTTCCGGCACGAAACTTCCGGCGCATCCAGCGATCAATGAGCATCACCGGCTTCACCCCGACGTGGCGGGTATTGGGCCGCATGAGGTCACCCCACTTGATCGCCCAGAAATCTGCCCAATCCGGATCGGCGAGGAGTTCGTCGATATACTTGTCGCGCTTGCGCGGATCCTTGCTCACGAGAAACTCGCGGACGCGTTCCGGGGAAGGGACTTTGCCAACGGTGTCGAGCGAGGCGCGGCGAATGAACTCAGCATCGGAACATTTCTTGGAGATCAACAGTCCGAGTTGCTGGTGTCGCTCGTAGACGAAGCGGTCGACGTCATTGTGCACAGCAAGCTTGGTGTAAACCTCGGCGGGGAGCTTCTTGTCCGAAGGAACAGCCAATCGGGAGACCTCCACCTTGTCCATGTAACGCACGACGATCACGCCTTCGCCGGAAATGTCGCCGATGCTCACCTTGCCGTCGTGATCGACCGTGGCGATGGCCCCGTCATTGGACCGGTATTCCGAAAGATGAGTGATGTCCCGCTTGCTCTCGTCCGCATAGAATGCGGTGATCTTCAACTGTTGCGAACTGCCTTTCTTATATTGGCCATCGCCCGGTTCGACCGTGATCCGTTCCAGCGTCGTTTCATTGGT
>JBMYQZ010000772.1:0-223 GCA_049601855.1 Limisphaerales bacterium
CGGTTGGATCCGTGATGTCGCCGTGTCCGTCGATGGCAAACTGATCGCCACCTGCGGACGCGATCGCGCACTGCGTGTGTGGAGCATCGAGGGCGAGATGATTCATGAGCACAAGGCGACGGAAGACCTGTTCGCCGTCACCTTCGCGCCCGATGGAAAGTCGGTCTGGTTTGGAAATGAAAAGGGATCGATTCAATGCTTGGGACTGATGGAGGGAGAACTG
>JBMYQZ010000772.1:233-2700 GCA_049601855.1 Limisphaerales bacterium
GTCGATGGCTCGGCGTTTTACAAGTACGACCGGATTCAGGACATCGGCGGGCTGACGGGGCTCGGCTGGTACGGCACGTCATTGCTGGCGTTCGGAACCAAGCCGCAGAACGGAGCGACCGTGCGGGGCGTTCCTTTGATACAATTGTTCGACGTCATGGACGGCACGATGATGAAGTCCTTTGAGGTGGAGACGAATCGCTACGGTTTCATCCATGACCTGGCCATGCATCCCGAGGGATTCCTGATGGGGACAGCCAGCGGAACACCGGGCAGCGGGTTGTTGTTTTTTCTGCGTCCGGAAGAGGATAAGCCGTTCTACACGCACACCAAGGTTTCGAACCTGCACTCGGTCACGATGCATACGGATGGCCGGCGCTTTGCGTTTACGGGGACGAACCGTCGGAGCAATGGAAACGGTCGGCGCCTGGACAAGGACGGAAAATACCCGGCGAATAACTCGCCGATCCACGTCTTCGAGTTCCCGAAACTGGCTAGGCCAGTAATTCGGGCATGATGCCCGTGCTGTCGGCGAAGGACTTAGTAGTGACGCCGAGTCGCTGAAGCATGGTGAAGTGGACGTTGCTCAGCGGCGTATCGGTGCCGAAGCGCAGGAATTGCCCATGCTGGAATCCCATTGCCTTTCCGCCCGCGAGGATGAGCGGGTAGTTGGTGTTATTGTGGGTATGGCTGTTGGACGTGCCGTAGTGGACGAGGGTGTTGTCGAGCAGCGTGCCTTCGCCCTCGGGAATGGCAGCGAGGCGATCGAGGAAGTAATGGAGACGCCCGGCGAGGAAGCGATCCCATTGGCCGAGCTTTTCGGCACCGCCTTTCTTGCGGGCACCATGGGCGAGGCCGTGCATGTGATTCGCATACCCGAGCAACTGCGGGAATTTGCCGGCGATGGAGATCGCGCCGTGCATGCTGCCGATCTGGTAGGTGGCAAATCGGGTCGAGTCCGTCTGGAACGCGAGCACAAGCAGATCGAGCATCGTCTGGATCAATTCGCCCGGGGTGTTGTCGTCGGCGTCGAGTGAAAGGCCCGAGGCGTTCACCTTCGGCTTGGGCACATCAAGCCAACCGGCGGAGCGTTCGACCTGTTGTTCCACCTGTCGCACGGAGGTCAGGTACTGATCCATCTTCTCCTGGTCGCGTTTGCCGAGGCGGCGGTTGAGGCGCTTGGCCTCGTCCGTCAGGAGATCCAGATGGCTGCCGGTCCGCTTCAGTCCGCGCCGTTGGGCCTCGATCGAATCCTGGTTCATCCCGAACAAACGTTCGAAAACAATCGCTGGGCGATTCAACGAGGGAACCGGTTGGCCACGGCGATTGTAGGAGATGGTGTTGGCCCGGGTCGGAATCCCGACGCCGCCGTCACTGGAAAGCACCAGCGAAGGGAAGCGCGTGTCCCGACCGAGTTGCCGGGCCGCGAGTTGATCTAGTGAAATGCTGTTCTTCAACTCACCCGGCTTGAGTTCCGCACCGGTGAGAAAGGTGTCGCCGCTGTCGTGTCCACCGTGTTTACGCATCAGCGGGTGGGAAAGTCCGCCGAGAATCGTCACCTGGTCGCGAACCGGTTCGAGTACCTCGAGTGAGCGATTGAACTGAAAATCGCGGCCTTCACCTTTCGGGAACCAATGCCAATCGGCGCCTTCGTCATCCGCCTTGGGCAGGCTCACGCCGTAGGGAAAGAACATGCCGCAAAAGCGTTTCGGGGCCGGGCCGCCGAATTTGCCGGGCGCGGCCATCGCCTCCAGCCACGGCAATGCTAGCGAAATGCCGGAGGCGCGGAGAAAGGTGCGGCGTTTGATCTGCCAGGTTTTCATGAGTTTAGTGGACGTATCAGGTGCGGAGCATACTCGAACATTCTGCTGCCCCACCAAGGCTTTTTCAAAGGATCATTCGAAGCTTAGCCTCCCGTTATGGCTGAAAGGAACGACCGCGGTGACTTTGAGCAGGAGGAGATCGCCACTCCGGGCGAAGGTCGGGGAGTTTCTGCCAAAGATCTGACCGCTTGGCGGGTTTCCAGCGCGGTGATGACGCTCCTTACCATGATGAGTGAGGACAGCGCGTTGGTCGTTGCTCTCTTCGTTTGGGGAGCGCTCTGTATTGTTGGTGTCGCGCTGTTTCTGTTGTTGATGACGTCATTGACGCCGGAGCTGCCCAAGCTGACTGGATGCCGGATGAGATGATCTACTTCGTCATCGTGCTGGCCACGGCCGTCGCGATTGCCGGCAACTTCGTAGTCGCCGCACTCTTTCGAAGTAAGAAAACGGACAATTGTGAGTAACGTGTTGCCTCGAATCCGGCCAAATTTCTTGACCGCGTTTTGCCACCCCCTAGGCTCTGCCCGATTTTGAATTGATGAACGCGATTCTGGCACTCGAAGACGGAACGGTATTTCAGGGAAAAGGCTTTGGCGCCTCGGCCTCGGCCAGTGGTGAAGTCTGTTTCAACACATCGATCACCGG
>JBMYQZ010000773.1:0-2699 GCA_049601855.1 Limisphaerales bacterium
CGTGGGGCTATAACAACTCCACCTCACCTGAAATATCTTGATCCAACACTGGAGGCTCCGCCCCTCCACATCTCGCCGCACCAAACATTTCCGGAATGATTCACCAGGAATCCGTCCACCTTCTCGCCCCCCTCGCTCGACATCATCCGCGCCCTTGGCGATTCCCCACGATGTCACCGTGCATCGCAGTCAATCATCCGTCCGTCCACCACCCCCCTTAGCATCTCATCGACTGGATTGATACCCCACCAACAAGCCAGCCCTGGAACTACTCCATGTCACGGCGCTGCTAGGCGAAAGTAGCGATTGGTGGCGGAGCCTACGAATTCGAAGAGTTGATCACCGAATCGCACACCATTGGTTGCATCCATCCACGGCGGTGTTCCCTCCACGGAATCGGTGATCTGGAGACGGTATCGGGTCGTAGGGAAGAAATCGCGTAGCTTGAAGCTGTATGCCAGTTGTGGGGTAATCTCGGGATTTGGAGCAGGCCTGAATTGTCCTGAAACGGTTCCGTGCCGACCGTTGGATGAGCGGTCCGTCCCGTCGCTCTGGTTGAAGTCGTAATACGCGAACAGGTTGGTGTCCCCAAAATCGGGATCGCTGAACATGAGATGCTGAATCTCGGTTTGACTCAGGGCTTTGGTCCAAAACTGAACATCATCGACCGCTCCGTTGAACTCACGCCCGGTCCCGTTTCGCCCGATGTAGATTGGATGATCGTTCGACGTATCGCCGACATCGAAGGTATCGAAGTCCACGAGTTGACCATCGAAGAATAGGAGATGGGTGCGATCTCGTTTGACGAAAGCCAAGAGGTGAAAATTGGTGTCGAGGTTCGCAGCGGTATTCAGCAACGGGTTATTCTGCCCATCCCACACATACACTTGAATTCGGCGTGGCACCGACGCCCGTTCGTCGGAGAAGCGGATCTCAAACGGGTAGCTCGAACTGGATTCCAGCTTGGCGACGATGGCATGGAGCCCGGCACCAGAGATCACCGGCTGAACCGGATCAGCTCGAAACCAAAGGAGGATGGATCCCTCGTTGGTGAGGTTGAACGAGCGCGCATTGGTGACCACCATGAACTCGCTGGTGGCCTGAGTGGTGAAGAAATGGTTGGTCGCGGCTTGCAATCCGGGAAGATGCACGAAATGGATTCCAAGGACGATGAACGAAATGGTGAACAGCCTCCAAAGGCGATAACAGGACTTCCTCATGGCAAATCGATACTTTGGCAGTCCTCGACCGGCGTCAACCAGATTTCAGGAGCCTCCAACCTGCCTTCCCCCTCCTCCGTTGTTCTTCGAAGTAATCCGAGTCGATCCGCTTCAACTTGATCACCCGCTCTGTCGATACCCCGATGTTGTGTTCGATCATCATCTCGGCCAGTCAGGTGCCGTTGATCAGGATCACCTTCTGGTTCATTGATCCTGCATAGTCAACCGCTGCTTTGGCGAAATCGTTCGTCGTGATTAGCCTGCCCATGTTCGCCTGCTCGCCGGCTACGGCGCCGACAAAGCTCTGATTCTCATTCCTTCCGACCTTGTCTTGCCAGCGTTTGGCCTGCAGGTAGGCCATGTGTAGCAACAGTGAGAACTGACCCTTTTCGTATAGACTGACACGCGGACGACTACTTGAACCTTTGTTGAATGTACTCGTGCGCGTGGCTCGGAGGCAGAGCGGGAGACGAGGCTCCAGCTCGGATGTAGAATTCCTCGCCGCCACCATTCTTCAGAAACACTGGTTTGTCGCTCGGTCGGCATTCGACCGCAAGGAAACGCCCCCCGTCGACCTCGTCGCATTCAATGTTCAGACAGGCATAAACCGACTGACCCAAACTCTTTTTGATCAGGTTATCGAGGTGTAGGAGCAGTTTGTCTTCGTTGGGGAATTTGTCTGCATCCAAGCCGACGATATTTCCATCGTCATCCACACCGACAAAGAGCGTTCCCCCTCCTGAGAATTGAGGAAGGCAGCAAGCGTCTTCAAGACCGCGTGCTCCATTCTTGGATCTTTCTCTCCGGTATGGAGGTTGACCCGAAGGGTTGCCTTGAACTCGACCTGCATTCCCTCCCCTCGCTCGATTCGGGCGGCATAGGTATCCTCGGCCACCTCAACCACCTCACCATGCGTAAGCCGGTTGAAGCCGTCGGCAATAATCTTTGCGATGCCCTTACGTCTCGCATCGAGAAAGTCCTGATACGCCATCTTTTCCCAGCCCTCCGGCAGGGCGTGCCAGCAGGCCTGATCGGCCTGTTCCTTGGGCTTCAACCGTTCCCAATACTTCAGGAAGTAGTCCGAGGGCGGAGTGTCAGAAATGGCGATGTTGTCGTTCCACTCGATCAAAGCGTAGTTAGCTATCTGGTTGGTGGTCCGCGGCTTCTCAAAGCCCAGCGACTTGAGGAACTTCTTCGGATAGAGGTGGTGGCGCTCCACCGCGGACTTCTTCGACTTCAAGGTTGGATCCAGCACGTCGCGTGTATGCTTCTTGGAAAACAACGCCTTGGCATTGAGAAGGTTCAGGGACGCGTGGTAGGCAAAAAGTAGGGGACTGGCCGCTGTGAATTACTGTTACGTCAAAGTTATCTCGTATTGTATTCTGACTAGGACTCGCCGTTAGTGTTTGCCCGTTGAACTCGATCGAAAGTTCCGGAGAGTTGCTCTTGTCTTCTTTATGGTGATCTTTGTCGGCAAGA
>JBMYQZ010000774.1:0-2694 GCA_049601855.1 Limisphaerales bacterium
TGGCGGAAGTAACGGCGAATGTCGGTGACTTCTCCAATCCGTTGATGGAGAAGCGTGCAGACGTCAAGAAGCGCGGTCTGGTGGTGGTCAGCTCCGATAAGGGCTTGTGCGGTGCCTTGAACACCAATCTGCTGCGGGAAGTGGCCAAGTATGATGTAGCCGTCACCGTGCACATCACGGCGGGTCGCAAGGCTTCGCAGTATGTCGCCCGCTCGAAGCGAGATTTGGCCGCAGAATTCACCTACAAGGATGCGCCGATCTTCTCGGAAGCCCGCCAGATATCCAAGTTCGCCCAAGAACTCTTCACGAGTGGAAAAGTCGATGCGGTGGATATTCTTTATACCGACTTCATCAACACCTTGGTGCAAAAGCCGACCGTAATGAACTTCCTGCCCGTGGGGGAGATCACCGCTCTCGAGGCAGACATGACGGGTGATGACCGGGAGAAACATGGCGAACTCCATGCCGGCTCGACCGAGTTTCTGTTTGAGCCCGGCGCCGAAGACGTTTTGGGAGCCTTGCTTCCACACTACCTCAACTACCAAGTTTACCAGATCCTTCTCGAGGCCAAGGCCTCCGAGCACAGTGCCCGAATGGTCGCCATGAAGAGTGCGACCGACAATGCGAAGGAACTCATCAAGGACCTGACCCTGCAGTACAACAAACTGCGCCAGGCAAACATCACCAGCGAACTTTTGGAAATCACCACGGCGCAGATGGCGCTGGGTAACTAATTTAGAAAGACGACCCAATGAGCACAGGCAAGATCGTTCAAATCATCGGCCCCGTGGTGGACGTGGAGTTCACCGACAGTCTCCCGGCCATTTACAACGCCCTCACCATCAACTTCACCCCTCCCGGTGGCGAAGCGACCAAGCTGACCCTCGAAGTGCAGCAGCACTTGGGCGACAACTGGGTGCGCGCCGTGGCCATGTCGACCACTGAAGGTTTGACTCGTGGCACCGAGGTGACCGACACCGGCAAACCAATCTCCATGCCCGTCGGCGACGCCGTGATGGGCCGGGTGTTTGACGTGACCGGCCAGGCCGTGGACGAGCAAGGTCCCGTCGAAGCCGATACCTATTACCCGATTCACCGTCAGGCTCCACCGCTCGTGGATCAGTCCACCAGCCCTGACATTCTCCAGACCGGTATCAAGGTCATCGACTTGATCTGTCCCTTCCTCAAGGGCGGCAAGGTTGGCGCCTTCGGTGGTGCCGGTGTGGGCAAGACGGTGGTCATCATGGAGCTGATCAACAACATCGCGAAATTGCACGGTGGTGTTTCCATGTTCGCGGGTGTCGGTGAACGGACCCGTGAAGGCAACGATCTCTACAACGAAATGATCGAGGCCAACGTGATCAAGGTTGAGAAGGACGAGAACGGTCATCCGAAAATCGGACCGAACGGCCAGCCGATTATTGCTCCCGGTTCCAAAATCGGACTCGTTTACGGTCAGATGAACGAGCCGCCCGGTGCTCGTCTCCGTGTTGCACTGTCTGCTCTCGCCGTGACCGAATACTTCCGCGACGAACACAACCAGGACGTGCTGCTCTTCGTTGACAATGTTTTCCGTTTCTCGCAAGCCGGTTCCGAGGTGTCCGCCCTCTTGGGTCGCACGCCATCGGCTGTCGGTTACCAGCCGACGCTCGCTGCTGAAATGGGCAACCTGCAGGAACGCATTACCTCGACCAAGAAGGGATCGATCACCTCGTTCCAGGCCGTGTATGTGCCGGCGGACGATTTGACTGACCCGGCTCCGGCCACGACCTTCGCTCACTTGGATGCGACGATCGTGTTGGAACGTTCCATTGCCGAGCTCGGTATCTACCCCGCTGTGGATCCGTTGGCCTCCACCTCCCGCGCCCTGTCTCCGGACGTCATCGGCGAGGAGCACTACAAGGTCGCCCGCGGCGTGCAGCAGGTGCTCCAACGCTACAAGGATTTGCAGGACATCATCGCCATTCTCGGTATGGACGAATTGTCCCCCGAAGATAAGCTCACGGTGTTCCGTGCCCGTAAGATTCAGAAGTTCCTCAGCCAGCCGTTCACGGTGGCTGAAGTGTTCACCGGCGTTTCCGGCAAGCAAGTGCCGGTGGAAGACACCATCAAGGGTTTCGGCGAAATCCTCGAAGGCAAACACGACGATGTGCCGGAGAACAACTTCTACATGAAGGGCGGAATCGACGAAGCCCTCAACGCCTGATTCGTCAGGTAGAAAGCGCTCACCATGGCAACGCTGAAACTCGAAATTGTCACTCCCGAGGACAAAGTGTACTCGGAAGACGTGGACATGGTGACCCTTCCCGGCAAGGAAGGGGAGATGGGAATCTACCCGCAGCACATCCCGTTGATGACTCAGGTCACGGCGGGTGAAATCATCGCCCGCAAAGCCGGACAGGAAAGCTACCTCGCGGTTGGTGATGGTTTTGTCCAGATCACCGGTGACAAGGTTGCCGTGATGACGGACATGGCTGTTGAAGCCGACAACATCGACGAGATCCAAGCCGAGGAAGCACGCAAACGTGCCGAAGCCCGCCTCGCCGAAAAGCTCGACGATGAAGAGGCCGCACTGGTTCAGGCGGCTTTGGCTCACTCCCTAGCGCAGCTCGACGTCAAGCGCCGCCGCCGGCGCTAAGTCTGATAGTCATATTTCGAAGGGCGGCTCTTCAGCCGCCCTTTTTCTTTTGGCTT
>JBMYQZ010000775.1:0-2693 GCA_049601855.1 Limisphaerales bacterium
ATACCGAACACCAGCCGGCAGGCCAACCAGGTGAATCGGTAGATGAAGGTCATGCCTCGATGATTCCGTCGATTCGTTCGGTCTCGGAAATGATCAGGTCGCAGACTTGGTCGATGGTCTTGTCCGAGTTGTCGATCGGAATGGCGCCGAGAGGCACCATGAGGGGCGCGGCTTTGCGCTGACTGTCGCGTTGGTCACGGGCGGCCAGATCCTCATTCACGCCCTCGGCCGTGCGGCGCTGGGAGCGCACGGATAGGGAGGCATCGAGGTAAAACTTGTAATCGGTCTCGGGAAAGACATTGGAGCCGATGTCACGGCCTTCCATGACGAGATCGCCGAACTTGAGGCAGTCGCGCTGGGTTTTCTTCATCCAATCGCGCACCTTCGGCACGGCGGCCACGTGCGGGACGGCGGCGCTGGTTTCCTCAGTGCGGATTTCCTTATCCGGGTAGTAGCCATCGACGAGCAGTTGGACTTGCTTATCGAGGCAGGCGAGGCGCGTCTTCCACTTGCGACAGGCCGAACTCACCGCCTTCTCGCTGTGAATGTCCACGCCGGACTTTACGCAGAACCACGCGAGGGTCCGATACATGGCGCCGGTATCGACATAGACGTAGTCCAGTCTTTTGGCCAAGGCCCTGGAGGTGGTGCTTTTTCCGCTGGCGCTGGTGCCGTCGATGGCGATGACTCGATTATTTTCCAAATTTCAATTTTCTATTTCAGGCGGCGAACAACTGGTCGCCGGTTAATTGCTGTCCACTATGACCGTTCCGGATCTCAACGCCGAGGCCGTCAGGCGGTGCGGCGGCGAGTTTTTGGAAAAAGTTTGGGAACGTCTTTTTCACGCAGGTAGGATTCTTGATTTTGATGCCCGGTGTTTTCAAGCCGAGAACCGCAAAACACATCGCCATGCGGTGATCATCGTAGGTGTCTATCTCGGCCGCCTGAAGTTCCTCACTGCACGGCTGGATCGTTAACGTGTCTCCTTCCTCCGCGACAGAGGCTCCGCAACGCGTCAATTCGGTGCGTAAAGCTTCCACCCGTTCACATTCCTGGAGTCGTAAGCGGCCGAGGTCGGTGAAGGTGGTGGGTGCGCTGGAAAATGGGGCGAGGGTGATCGCCGTCATGATCGCGTCGCCCAAGTCGGTCTCACGAGACAAAGACGGCATCGATGCGCCGCGGGACTGCTCTGCGAAACGAGCGTCGATCTGCCAGCCGCTGGTCGGCCAGTGAGCTACTCCAATCGATTTCGGATCGTCGAAGCTGGTTCGTTGCAACCAATCCGCGCCCCAGAAATAACTCCCGCCGGAGGCGTCAGGTTCAATTTGAAACTCACCTCCATCGGTGGAAAACGAGTCGATTAACGAACGGGTCATCTCTACATAGGGAGAATCGTCGGAATTGATACCGGTAAGCTCGATATCCCAGCCGCCAACTTTGGCGCAAAGCAGAAGCGCCGAGGCAAACTGCGAACTTTCGTCGATGTTGACCGAACAACTCCCTGCCTTAGGCCCCTCTGAATGAACGACCGCTGGCAGACGATCGGTGTCGGAATCGATGCGATAACCAAGATCACGCAAGGCGTTTACCAGCGATTGCTTCGGACGTTCGTGCATGCGCGGCACACCTGACAAGCGATAGGAACCTTGACCGAGACAGACGAACGCGAGGAGAAAGCGCGCGGCGGTTCCTGCATTCCCAACGAATAGCTCAAGTGGTTCATCGGCGGTGCCAGAGTTGGGGATCACTCCGCCTTGCCCGGCGACCGTGATGCTTCGATTGCAGCTCTCGTGCGGATCGGATGTTACCTCGATTTCAAACCCGAGTGTTTTCAGGCACTCGGTCATCACCTGCGTATCCTCGCTCCAAAGTGCGCCGCTTAACCGCGTTTTTCCGCCCGCTAAGGCCGCTAGGATCAAGGCCCGATTGGTAATGCTCTTCGATCCCGGCACAGTAATCGTGGCCGAGACCGGGGCTTGCAGAGGCATGATTTCAATGAGATCCGGGAGCGCCATGGTAGCGGGGAGCGGGAGGTTTTCGTTTTCCTTAGGGGCCGTCAAACCAATACCGATCCGTCCTAGGGGCAAGACCCTAGTGAGAATAGGGGCGGTTGGTACCGCCGATGCTGAATAGGAATCGTGAAAATTTTGGCACAAGTGATCGATTGGATGGTGCCAATCATTGCCTTCCTCGCCTTTGTGGCGGCTGAGGGTGTGGTGATCTACTACATTCTCAAGTTTACCGGGGCAATTTGACACGGATTCCTCCAAAAGTGTTTTTTTGGAGTCCCTCGTTTGGCACCATCAGTCTGTGCCGGAAGATGCGGGTAAACTATTTCTCGTCGCCACGCCGATCGGAAACCTCGAGGACATCACGCAGCGCGCCCTGCGCGTCTTGCGCGAATGCGACGTGGTGGCCGCCGAAGACACGCGCCGCACCGGTCGGCTCCTGAAACATTTCGAAATCGAGAAACCGCTCCTGAGTTGTCATCAGCACAACGAAGCCCGACGGGCGGACGAACTCATCGCGCGGATTCAAGCGGGCGAACACGTGGCCTTGGTTTCCGACGCCGGCACGCCGGGCATCAGCGATCCGGGCGAGCGTTTTGTTCGGCGGGCGATTGCTGCGGACGTGAAGGTGGAGTCTGTTCCGGGTGCCTGTGCGCTGGTGAACGCCTTGTCCGCCTCGGGCTT
>JBMYQZ010000776.1:0-2685 GCA_049601855.1 Limisphaerales bacterium
TGTATTGCGGCTGGCGACGATTCTTTCGTTTGGGGACTTCGCCGGCATCGAGATTGATGCCTCGCTCAGGTCGGAATGAGTTCGTGTTCTTTTGCTGGTATCCCTCGGGCATCGTGCGGCCCAGCAGGCTATCGTTTAAGACGCGTCGCTTGACGTGGACCCATTCGCGCCAGACGTCTGCGGACGGTGGAACCAGTTTGCTGCCCAACGCCTTGGTGCCTTCGCGGGCGGCGTATTGGGGGATGGTCATCCAATCGTCGGGGCGCGAATCGCCGGGGTAGCAGCGTAGCGTTTCCGGATCTTCGAGTTTCATCTCCGGTTCCTTGATCGGGGATCCGTCGGCATCGCCTTTCAAGTGGAGAGTCATCCAACCGTACATGGCTTCACGCATCGGTGCGTTGTAGGCGTGGGGCGATTCGAAAATGGCGTGTTTGACCTTGGTCGATGCGCTGAAGGTGTCGTAGACGGGGCGGACAAATTCCAAGGACTTCTTCGCCTCGCCAACCGAGAATTGAAAGGCGTCGCGCGTGGCGCTGATCACCATCAAGGCCCGCGGGGCGGTGAGACTGAGGACGCCCCATTCCTCGGTGAAACCGAGGGCTCCGGGCACGACTTCGCACATGCAACAGGCGGCGCCCAGGTAGGCCTGATAATTGCCAACGGAACAAGTGGGGACGACGGCTTTGAAGCGTTCGTCCCAGGCGCCGGCATACATCGTCTGATTGCCGCCGCCGCTGGCGCCGGTGATGCCCAAGCGATCGCCATCGACTTCGGGGCGGGTAAGGAGGTAATCGACGGCGCGCATGTTTTCGTAAACCTGCAATCCGCTCAGCGGGCGGCCCGTCGGATAAAGCGTGGCGGCAACCATCTCGCCGTGGTACTCGCCGAGCTTCTTGCCGATTCCACGTTCGCCGGCACCGAAGGCATCGACTGTGAGGACGAAGAAGCCGAGCTTGGCCAATCCGACGCAGCGGGCCTGCACGTTCGGATCCTGCTTCGCTCCGCGCCAATGGCCATGCACACAGAGGACCGTCGGGAGCTTACCTTTCTTGTCGGGGACGTAGGCGTTGGCCGTCATGCGAACGCCGGGCATCGTTTGGAACGTGATCTTCTCGACCCGGTATCCGGCGCGTTTCAGCTCGCCGTGTTTCTTCGGATTGAGCGGCGCGTGCTTCTTCGGGAATCCGCCCCACGCCTTGAGCAGGTTGGCGCGAATCTCTTTTCGCTGCGTCTGCCACTCGGACTTAGATTTTGGTGCCTGGTCGTCGGCCCGAAGCCTCTGCGCAGAGGCTTTGATAAAATCGAGGAAGGCGTTCGGCTGCGCGGCTTGGGCGACGGTCGAGAGAGCGAGCAGTGTAGTCAGGATCGTTTTCATCGTTTGCGGGCGGATTCGCGGAGGAGACGCCAGAATTCCTGGTCGAAGCCGCGTTTGGCGGAAGGTTGGTCGCCGATGCGGGTGACGACGAGTTGCTGGCTGGGGACGACCCAACAGCGGCGATTCAAGGCGCCGTTGGCAGAGAAAGCGTCGCGGGGAATCGTGGCGGTGCGTCGCTCGCGTGGCTTGTTCGCGTTTTGATTCACCCACCAAAGATAGCCGTAGTAGGGCTGTAGGTTTTGTGAGGTGGTGGTGGAATCTTTCAGATACTTCTGGTCACCGAGGATGGTTTCCTCACCCCACTTGCCCTTGGCGAACACCATAAGGCCGAAACGGGCGAGGTCGCGGGCGGAGGTCGCGAAGCCGAAGGCGTTGACGGATTGGAGCTCGGCGGAGTTTCGGGGTGCCCATTTGGAGTCTTTCATCCCTAGCGGGGCAGTCAGCCATTTGCGGGTGAGTTCGTGACGGTCCATACCGCTGGCCTTCTCCAGGACGTCAACTGTCTTGGCGTAGACCGTTGTGTTGTATTTCCATTTCTTACCGGCGCGAGCCTCGTAGGTGCCGCGTTCGGTCAGACCGCTGGTCATGGTGATCAGATGTCGGATGGTGATGAGTTTCTCCTGTTCTGACTTGGCCTTTGACCATCCGGATCCGAGATACTTGTCCACGCGGTCATCAATCTTCAGGAGACCTTTCTCCTGGGCAATGCCGACAAGAACGGACACAACGCTTTTCTGGGCGGACGCGACATCCTCGATGGATCCTCCATTCTCCGTGCGGCCGATGATCCGGCGGTTGAACTTGGCGGAGCCTTCGCCGTCCAGATTCCAATACTGTTCGGCCAGGATTCTGCCGCGATGTAGAATCACCACCCCGGTGGAGTTTTGTTTGCCGGCGTAGTCTAGGGCTTTCTGAAGTTTCTTGGGATCGAGTCGAACGGATTTCGCCTTCTCCCATTGGCCATCTGCTGGCGGGAAATAGAGTTCTTGCTCTGCACCGATGGCGGTGAAAGCGAGCAGCAATCCGATCGCGGGAAAAAGTGAATTCATGGTTGAAGCGTAGGTAAACGCGGTGAGATTCGCAAACCGTGGATCAGGCCGGTGTAGGTGTGACCGTATTTCTTCTTTCCGGAATCGGCGCCGATGACCAGATCGGTCTCGTCGCGGTCGTCGAGGATGTCCGCTGTCCAAGGGGCGGTGTCCCGAACTTTGCCATCGATGGACAAACTGACCTTGCCGACCTTGGAGTTGACGGTGCCGGTGAGTTGATGCCATTTGCCGTCGGAGAGGTTGCTGCCAGACCAGGAAGTG
>JBMYQZ010000777.1:0-2684 GCA_049601855.1 Limisphaerales bacterium
AGGGATATCTTTGGGCGAGTTGGATACGAATTGAGATTCGTTCCCATCTTCGAAGGCGCCGAGCTCAAACCCCGCACTTCTACGGATAGGAAACGGTTGGATGTGGGCAATCATCGTCGTCATGCAACCCAACCCCGACACCCTCAAGTTCATCCGTCAGATTACCGAGGATGGCATTCTCACGGACGAGGAGGTGTGGAGTCTCGGCACCTTTCTGAACGAACACGCCGACGCTCAGAAGAACTGGCCCGGAAATATCCTTTTCGAGATTCTCAAGCACGTCTTCGACGACGGGATACTCGACCCGCATGAAATTGAGGCCGTTGGCCACTATCTGCGCGGCATCGAACTGCAGTGCTCTTTCACCCAACGCGAGGAAAACGTGCCGGTCTTGGAACTGCCGTCGGACTTGAAGTTTGAGGTGATCGATTTCCGACTGCCGGTCATCGAACACAAATTCAAGGTCCTGCCCACGATGCAGTTTGAGAAGGAACACGAGGTGGACCTCTTGAAACACGAATGTGACTGCGCCGAGTTTTCCTTCAAACGTCAGTTTCTCCCCAACGGCTCCCTCGGTCGGGCGTGCAAGCACATGGTGACCGCGCTCGATATGCCGGAAGTCTCAGTTCAGATTCCCAAGCTGGAATGGAACGCCAAGTTGTTCGATTTGATCCGCAGTCATTCGCAGATGAACCGCAGCCTCGATCCGATGCCAAGTTGGAAGTTGCTCAAGGCGGAAGCCTTCGAGTGTGTGGTCTCCTGGGGGGATCAGGAGTGGTGTCGTGTCTACGCCGACACACCGGAGGGATCATTGGAGCGCTTCGGTTATCATCTGACAGAGGATCGCTGGTCTTACGGTGCCACGCCTCCGGGAGTCAGCGCCGTCACGAAATATCTGACGGACCCGAACGCTCTCAATGGCGGCTGATCAGGCTGGCGGGAGGGCAAAGAAAGCAGTCGCATTGTCGGAGAAGATCTTTCGCGCGAGACGTTCGGCGTCGGAGCGCTTGAAGTAACCCTCGTTGATCTTCTCCTGCAGGACTTCAGCAATGAGCCGCCGGGCGGTGCGGAAGGTGGCGAATGATTCTTCGGCGTGCCAGTTGTCGCCACCGAGCATCATGCGAGATTCGTCAGGGAGGACTTCAATGGCTTCGTGGAAGGCGCGCTTGAAATGGCTGGGGCTCAAGAGGAAGGACCAGGTGAGATCGAGCCAGATGTTGCGGTAGACAAAGGCCATGCCGAGGAGATCCGTGCTCCAGGGATAAGCCAAGTGCATGAGGAGGAAACGGGTCTTGGGGTGACGCTCGATGAGGGGGGCGACGTTCAGTGGATGGGAGCCGCGAATGATGGCCGTGCCGAGGTGCATTTGCACCGGGAGGTTCCGTTCGCCGGCGAGTTGGCAGAGACGATCGACGGCGAAGTCGCCGAATGCTTTTTGCGCGGGGGGTGACGGATTGGGGTCTCCCCAGGCTTGGCGGGCGAGTTGTTCGTCGGGTTCGTCGAACTGGATGTCGCGGTCGTAGGCGATGGCGTTCTTCAACGCGACGTGATGGCGGTCGGACATCGTGTCGACGATGTGCTCGAGGAGGTGGCAGTAGTCTTCGAAGGTGTCGCAGGGGTGATTGAGTTTCTTGGCGATGGCGAATGTGCTGTTGCCGTTGTGATCGCGGCGCTCCGGGTGCCAGCTCATCGCGAGGGCGTTGATGCGGAAGGCGGCCTGGTAGTGTTCGCCGAGTTCGGTGTGGGCGTTGACGAGCGGGTCGGCGTAGTTGTCGGTGATGATCCGGGTGACCCCGGCGCGGTTCATCACTTCATGTGGCCAATCGGGGTCGCGGTGGCGTTTCCGGATTTCGGCGTCCAGGGGTTGCCAATTGTCTTCCGTGATGCCTTGGCCGTTGAGGTCGTAGAGTTCGTCGAGGCCCTGGACGAGGTTGCGGACGAAGTGGCTGGAGCCGCTGTGTTCGAGGAAGGGGTTTAGCTCTTCCCAAGTCGTTTCCTTGGAGTCCGTGAGCATCGGGTCTTCTTCGCGATTCTCGGAGGGGAGCGGGTAAGGGCGTTCCTGGGTCCAGCCGGCGTAGCTTTGTTTGAGCAGATCGAGCAGCCCGACGTCGCGATTCAGGAACGTGTCCGGCATGTGATGCTCGTGGACATCAAGGATCGGGAGTTGATCGACGAAATCCTTCATGCCGGACGGTCTCCGGAAATGGCGACGCGGTGCATTTCGCGACGGTGACCGGAGTAGTCATTGAGAGCGTAGTGGAGGACGGCGCGATTGTCCCAGAAGGCAACGGCGCCCTTGGTCCATCGGAAGCGGCAGGTGAACTGTTCCTGGCTGGCGTGGGCGAAGAGTTGGTTGAGCAGTGGAGCGCTTTCCTCCTCGGTCATGTCCTTGAAGCGGATGGTGAAGGTCCTGTTGACGAAGAGACACTTGCGACCGGTCTCCGGGTGGGTGCGGATGACCGGGTGTTCCATTTCCTCGAGAGCCTTGTCATTGGTCTCGACCTGCATGTTGCGCCAGTTGCTGTTCGAACGGCCCTCGGGTCCAAAGGGGCCGCGGGCGGTGTGGATGCCGGTGAGGCCGTTCAGCATTTGTTTCATCCCGGGCGAGAGAGATTCGTAGGCAAGGTATTGGTTGGCAAAGAGGGTGTCGCCGCCGAACGGAGGCACTTCGCGTGCATAGAGGA
>JBMYQZ010000778.1:0-239 GCA_049601855.1 Limisphaerales bacterium
AATTCCCGGTACGCGGTCTTCAGCATGCGCCAGGGTTGCTGGTAGGCAAAATTCTCGCATTCCCAGGCCAAGGGAATCGGCTCGACCTCATCGTTCTTCTCAGCCCATCCGGATTGCAATCCCCGGATGTAGCGTGCCACACCCGCCCGGGACGTGTAGAGCGCATTGCAATCCAAGGCCAGTTTCATGATGAACGGTCAGGCATGGGCCGCACCGGCGTCGGGTACGCCCGCCTTCGC
>JBMYQZ010000778.1:249-2665 GCA_049601855.1 Limisphaerales bacterium
CACGCTCGAGGTCCTTCTGCGTGCGGGCTCCGTGATTGAGCGAAATACTGATCCCGACAGTCCCGGCAAAGATCATCATGTCCAGATCGAACTGCCCGTAAAAGACCAGGTAAAAGCCCAAACGCGCCAAGAAGAACGCAAGCAGGAAGGTATTGACGTTCTTCAGATCCGGCGGGCTGTAACGATAGTTGTTCAGCAACACCCAAAGGGAGGACCAGCAGAACCAGAAAAAGAAAATCATCCCAAAGATTCCGAAGGGAACCAGCAGGGTGAGGATGCCGTTATGGTAGTTCCCGCTGATCAAGGTGTCTTCGTACTGCCGAAACATTCCGCGCCTGATCGCCTCCTGCGTCAAAACGTAATCGGTCCCGCTGAACCCATAGCCTTTGCCGAGAATCAGGTAGTCCGGAACCTCTTTCGCCACGATTCGCCACATCTCAATCCGCCAGTTCAGTGACCCCTCGGCATCCGCTCGCGCCATCGGATGTACTTCGATCGGCAGAAAACTCAATGCCCGCTGCATCGACAAGGGAAGCTGACGGGAGAATAGAACCAAGACCAACAGCACCAGCACAGATGCCATCCCGAAAATCGGCAGGTATTTCGTGCGATGCAGTCGCTCGATGAAAAACTGCGAGATGGTCAAGGCACCGAACAAGATGATTGAGGATCGGTAGCCACCCAAGAGACCGATCACAAAAATCGCGAAAAACGCGGCAAGTCGCCACGGTTTAAACGGATCCAATATCCCACGCAATCCATAGCGCATGAGCATGAACCAATACGCCGCCTGCGAGGCCCAGGCGAAGCCCGTGGATCGGCGCAAGGTGTCCTGACTGACCGCCGAATGGAAAGCAACATCAGCTGGAAACAGGTTGTAGAGAAAATAGAATGAAGGTCCGGCCATGAAGGCCAAGTCCGCAAAGATCGCCGTCATGCCCATCAACAGGAACACGCTCGTGACCCATTGCGCATCCTTGCGCGGGATTTTCTGCGCCGTGATCGCAAAATATCCCATGATCGCACCCAAGGCGCTGAGATAGCGTTTGGCGCCCCAGACGTCCGAGCCCAGCGTGCGTCCGCCGATGCCACCGGTCAGAAACGCCGTCCCAAGAATGACGACGGCGAGCAGGAAGAGTGGAATCGCCACCGAGGGCACTACGATGAAGGTGCTATTCTTCGTCAACGTGCGGCTGACCACCGAAATTCCCAGGCTCACACCGGCGAGACAGGCCCAAAGCATCGGTTGCCCTGGCAGGAAAAAAATCACCAGACTGGCGTTCCAACTCATGATCAAGGCGGGGTGGTGCCAGCGCAGCACAATCGGCGATACGAGCACGGAGAAGACCATGAACAGCACCCCCAGGCTTTTGGTGGAGAGCGGATTCGCCAACGAATATCCCACCACCAACGCCAACGGTATCGTGATCAGATACGCGAATGTGACGTGTGAGATGCCGCTGTTGGTGGTCATGGCCGGGCGAGAGTGGAATAAATGTGCAGGTATTGCTCAATCATTTTTCCCAGCGAAAAGTTGCGCGAAATGTGATCCGCCGCCCGAACGCGGTTGTTGCGAAGCGATTTTCGGTCTTTCGTCAGCTCAGCCAAGCGCTTGGCAGCTGCACCAATTTCCCACGGCTCGAAGATCCACCCGTTGGCGCCTTCCGCCACGATTTCGGGCACACCACCGACTTCTGCGGCAAACACCGGCGTGCCGCATTGCCCACTCTCGAGCAATACGGTGGGCAACGGATCAAAATCGCTGCTCGTAAAAAGCAACAGATCCAGCCCCCCAAGGAATCCTTGGGGATCGTCCGTCCAGCCAACGTGTTTGACACGTTTCCACCACGGCGCCGTCGAGTTCCGCTCCTGCACCGTCTCCCACAGGTGACGCCCTTCGTCATTCTGCGCATCGCCGGCCAGGTGTATTTCCCAACGCCCCATCGTGCGTTGGGCGAAATTCGCGATCAGAGCAAACAAGGTCTCCAATCCCTTGCGTCGAGAGAATGCGCCCAAGAACCCCAAGCGCAACACGGGGCCGGATCGCGCTTCCATCGCGGATCCTGCCTCCAAGCCATTGTGAATGGTGACGAGCCGATCAGCGGGATACTTTGCCCCGACGCAGCCTCGTTCCACCGCGTTTGACACACAAACAACCCGGTCAAGTCCGCGCGCTGCCAATCGCATCAATTTTCTCCGGCCACCGGAAATGAAGTCCGCGCTGGGATGATCGTGCAAGGTCCCCACCGTCGGCGAATGGGTCAGCAAGCCGGCCGCCGCCGTGAGTTCCCAATCCCGCGCGGCCCAGCCGTGCAAGATGGTTGCTTCGTGATCCTTCACCTCGGCGCATACTTCACGAACCTGCCGCCCAAAACTACCGATCGAGAACGGTTGATTCGCGGTCAACGGCAACACC
>JBMYQZ010000779.1:0-2665 GCA_049601855.1 Limisphaerales bacterium
GCTCGTGCGCCCGGTCATGAGACGTTCGAGGGCTTCCTGAATCAGTTTCTCGGTGGCGGTGTCGACCGAGGCGGTGGCTTCGTCGAGAATCAGCAGCGGAGCGTCCTTGAGCAGAGCCCGGGCGATGCTGACCCGTTGCTTTTCGCCGACGCTGAGTTTCACCCCGCGCTCGCCAACCTTGGAGTCGTAGCCGTCCGGCAGCCGTTCGATGAAATGATGGCAGTTGGCTGCCTTGGCGGCAGCGAAGACGTCTGCCTCATCGGCGTCAAGCCGACCGTAGAGGATGTTTTCGCGGATCGTGCCGTTGAAGAGAAAGGCTTCCTGCGCGACGATGGATACCTGCTCACGCAGCCGGTGCAGGGGAATATTGCGAATGTCCTGTCCGTCGATCGAAATGTTGCCGGAAGTGTTGCGATAGAACGCCGGCAGGAGATTGACGAGGGTCGATTTTCCGGCGCCGGTGGGACCAACCAAGGCGATCATCTGCCCGGGCTCGGCGGTCAACGAAATGTCTGACAAGACGGTGCGATCTTCGCCGTAGCGGAATTCGACACCTTCATATTTGACCCGGCCAACGGCCTTCCAATCCGGACTTGGCGCCGGAGAGTTGCTGCTCGATTCACGTTCTTCCGTCGCATCCATGATATCGAACACGCGTTCACCCGCCGCGCGGGCGGATTGCAGCATCTGATTCAATCCGTGGAGTTTGGAGACGGGGTCGTAGAACAGGTTCAAATAGAGAATGAACTCCACGAGCGAGCCGATGGTCATTTGTCCGCTGAGCACCAGGGAACCGCCGTACCAAAGCACCAGACCGATTCCCGTGGCGTTGAGAAACGCCATGCTCGGCGAATAGTTGGCCCAGGCTCCCATGACCTTCAGGGTGCCTTGTCGCAAATCCTCGGCCCGGGCGCTGAAGCGTTTGTCTTCGTGATCTTCCCGGCCGAATGACTTCACTTGTCGCACGCCCTGAAGATTGTCCAACAGAAGAGCGTTCATGGCGCCGGAGGCAGTTCGCATGGCGCGGTATCGTTTGTGGGCGGTGAGGGTGTACCAAAGTGCTCCTGCAATCAAAAAAGGCATGGGGATCAACGCCACACCGGCCAAAGCCGGGTTGTGGTAAAACAGAATCGTAAGGACGCCCAGAATGCTCAGCAGTGAAACGCTTCCTTGCTCGGTGCCGTCGATGATGACGCGCTCCACGGAGTTTACGTCCTCGATCACGCGGGTCATGAGATCTCCTGACGCCCTTTGATCGAACCAGGGCACGGGTAATCGCTGTAAGCGCGCATACACGTCCTTTCTCAGATCAAAGATGACATGCTGCTCCAAGTGGTTGTTGACCCGTATTCTCAAGCTGTTGAAGAGTTCACGGAGAAGGAACGCGCACAGCAGCAGGATGATTACGGGAGCGAGCAGGTTGTGCTGCTCTTTGCCGATGACATCGTCGATGACATAACGCGTCAACGCCGGGTAGACGAAGGTGAAACCGAGTGATAGCAGCGCGCAACCGACGGTCGATAACGCCAGAATCTTGTACGGCAGCAGGTAGACGCCCACTCGGCGGACCACTTCCCACGTGGTTCTGGGCTCGGATTGAAAGGTTGGGTCGGTATGCGCACCGAAGCCGGGATGTGACATATATCTTGGGCCGAACGGTCGGTGACTTGATTCCCACGACCAACTGGCGCGCTCAGGGATAGTCCGGAATTTTGATTTGGCAAGTCCTTGAGTCCCCAAGGGGTGAATACCCTAGGTTAGCTCGATCACATCATTAGGTGCGAAAACGCCTGTTTTTCTTCAAAAAATCTGTATGCACCTGCGGCTGGGGCTGTTACATTTACTCACCATGTTCCCACTGGCTGACACGAAAGATTGGCGGGCAGTCATGTCCGTCGTTCAGTCAACTCATCTGGAACTCTATCCAGAGGCGGACCGGGAATTCATCCCCAAGATCTTTGTCTGGGCCGCCGAGGCCTTCGAGGGACGTTACAAGGATTACCAGCCGATCGACGCCTTGTATCACGATTTCGAGCATACTTTGCAGGGCGCGCTCTGCCTGTCGCAGATCCTCCGTGGGCGCGTGCTTTCCGGTTTGCGACCAGTGATCCCAAGAAAGATGTTTGAGTTGGGGATCATTGCCATACTTTTGCATGATACCGGTTACCTGAAAGTCCGAGGTGACAATGAAGGTACCGGTGCCAAATACACCCTGATTCATGTGAGTCGCAGCGTGGACTTTGCCCGTCAGTTGCTCATCGAGAACGGCTATTCGGAGTCGGATGCCGGAGCGGTTCAGCGCATGATCCGTTGCACGGGCGTCAATCTGAAGGTGGAGAAAATCCCGTTTCAGACTGACACGGAGAAAATCATTGGCTATGCGCTGGGCAGCGCCGACCTGATCGGCCAGATGGCCGCCGGTGACTACATCGACAAGCTCCCGATTCTCTTTGAGGAGTTTCGGGAATCCGCGCAATACACCGGGGGCAAACAATCCACCGCCGGGATGTTTCAGGACGCGGAAGATCTTATCCGCAAGACGGAAGGCTTCTGGAACTTCTACAAAAACGGTGTAGACAATGAAGCTGGCTTTACCTTGCCACCAGTAGATCATAGCGACATGTTTGTTATGAACGTCAAAGATCTAGACGGCTGGTGTGATGAA
>JBMYQZ010000780.1:0-2653 GCA_049601855.1 Limisphaerales bacterium
TCACCTCCAGCTGCAGCTCAAAATCGCCGTAGTCCTTCTGGGTGCAGAGAAAGGTGTTCTTCGAACCCTCAGCCGTCTTGCCGATAATGACACCCTTCTCAACGCGGTATGTGGCGTATCCACCTTGAACCTCCCAGCCCTCCTGGGTCTTGCCGTCAAAGATCTGAATCCATTTGCCCTTCTTGTCCCCGGCGGATGCGGAAAGCACAAACCCGGCGGCCATCATGATCGAAAGTAATTTCTGCATGCCCGCTTTTCGCGGAAGCCGGGTTTCGGCTCAAGCCAATTCTCGACGGTCCGTTTCGTGCGGACGTATGCTGTGCCCATTCAATGTCGTTGTCTCCGGAACAAATTGCGCATTTACAGGACGATGGTTTCGTCATCCAGCGCGACTTCATGGAGGCCGAGTACCTGCGGGATCTGCAGGTTGCGACGGAGAGGCAGTTTGAATTGGAAGGCGATGCCGCCGGATCGGAATTCAAACAGGAGGAGGGTTGCCGACGACTTGCCAATCTCGTGGATAAGGACGAGCTGTTTCAAAGAGTGGTCGCCGAACCTCGCGTTCTGGATGCGATTGCGATGGTGTTGGGCGATGAGTTCAAGTTGAGCAGTCTCAATGCGCGATCGGTGGACCCGGGGGCGGAGGTCACCCAACCTCTGCACGCCGACATGGCGGCAATCGCGGATGAACGCGGCTACTGGGTCTGCAACGTGATCTGGATGCTCGATGATTTCACACCGGAGAACGGGGCTCCACGGATTGTGCCCGGCTCGCACAAGTTTCGGGAATTGCCCGATTCGAACGCCGCTCATCCTGACGAAGTTCTCGTGACCGGTCGCGCGGGGGACATCGTGATCATGAATGCGCACGCTTGGCATGGCGGCATGCCCAATCGAACTGAGAAGCCGCGCACGGCGTTGCACGCGTTCTACACGCGCAGCGACAAACCGCAGCAGCAGTATCAAAAACAGCTGCTGCGTGATGAGGTGCAGGACTCTTTGGCACCGGAGCTGCGGCGTTTGCTGGCGTTGGATGATCCGCGTAATGACGAATTGAGTGCCGATGTCGCTGTTCGGAGCGGCTTCTTGAAATGAAACGGTTTCATTTCATCGGACTGTTCTTGTCGATGGCTTTGATCATCGGCGTCACCTTTTCTTCGGTGTTCGAAGCGGGCTTTCTTTATTGGGACGACAATCACAACGTCTACGAGAATCAGCGCGTGCAGAATCTCTCGGGGGAGAATCTCAAGTGGATGTTTACGAGCGTCGGACCGGACATTCGCTACAAGCCGCTCACCTGGTTGGCCTGGGCGACGATAGACGCCGGTTTCGGTCAGAGTCCTCGGGCCTTCCATATTGCGAATCTCATTCTGCACACCCTCAATGCCTGGTTGCTGGTCTGCGTGCTGCTGGCCTTTGGCAAACGAGTTCGACCGGCCGATGGGGAAGAGTCGAATCTGCTCTGGTTGGCCGGCGGCGTGAGCCTGCTTTGGGCCTTGCATCCCCTGCGCGTGGAACCGGTGGCGTGGATCAGTTGCCTGGCGCACGGGCTCTGCTTTTTCTTCTGTCTGCTCTCGGTGGGGAGCTTCTTGAAGATCGACTTTGAGCGATCGGTTTGGAGACAGGGGAGTTATTGGTCGGCAGTGGCATGTTTCCTGATCGCGTTGCTGAGTTTCCCCTTGCCGCTGGGATTCGGTGCGACGTTCTTCGCGCTAAACATTTTCCCGCTTCGTCGCGTCAAAGTGACGGGATTTCGTGAACTGTTCCGTCGCGAGAACCTGCGGGTGTACGGAGAACTGCTGCCGTTTCTCGCCGTGTCCATATTGGCCGTGATCCAGCAGTTGTACTTTCGCTGGCAGGTTCAGGGCACGTTTGGGGAAGCGGTGACAATGCAGGAATTCCCTCTCATCGATCGAGTCACTCAGGCGGCTTACGTCTGGATGCATTACCCGTGGAAGACGGTGCTTCCCCTGGACCTCACGCCGGTCGATCTCGTGCTGACCAAGTATTCCGGCTTCGATTGGCCGATGATTGTCACTCTATTGGCGCTGGTTGGGATGGTCGTGCTGGCCTTCTGCTGGCGCGTGCGATGGCCGGGCATACTGGCCCTGATCGTCGCGCACTTGGGCGTGTTGGTTCCGGTGCTGGGATTGACGGAGCGTCCGCATTTTCCAGGAGATCGTTACGCGCATATTGACGGAGCCATCCTGATGGCGGGGCTGTTCGGATGGCTCTGGGCTGCTGGGCCGAAATGGCGCTCCTCGATGGTGGCAGTCGGGGGCGGCGTGCTCGGTGTCGTGCTCGCTGCGATGTCGTTCACCCAGTCCTTGATCTGGTTGAACGACCGCACGCTGTTCACGCATCAGGTCGAGCATTTGGATGACGGTGCCCAACGGGGATCAGCCATGGTGCGCCTCGCCTGGTCCTACCTGGATGAGGGCGACGGGGTTAGGGCCATGAAACTCTTCGACGAAGCACAGCAGATCCATCCGGGTTATGCGGAGATTGATCTTTATCTGCCTTATGGCGGTTTGCTGGAAACGGTCAGCGACAGTCGGGGGGCGGCTCGTCAGTATCAGCATGCCATCCGCGTGAAGCCGTCTCACCCGGAGGCCTGGAAACGTCTGGCGGGAATCTTCCTGCGTGAAGGTGA
>JBMYQZ010000781.1:0-2644 GCA_049601855.1 Limisphaerales bacterium
GCCACTTTTCTTTGCCTTCGAATTTCGGAATCTCAAATTCCTTGCCGAAGGGAATGCGCGGCCCGGTCTCGCGACGCTTGTCCGTGAAAACGGAGACGAATTCGTATTTCTTCTCCATCGGATTCTCGCTGACCCACGCGGTCTTGAATTCCTTGTTCGGTCGCTGGAGCTTGAGGTTCTGAAAGACATTGAGAAGTCCGTTGAATTCCACCTGCTTGTAATCTTTTACCGTGAGGTGCCGATGGCATTGGGCGCACTGCAAATCAACTCCCATGAACAGGCGGCCAACATCGCGGGTGAGTCCGGGATAGTCCGTGGGTTGTTGGCCCGATTTGGTGAGCCGTTTGGTGATGAAATAGCCGGCGCCGCGCAGTTGTTCATTCTTGAAATCAGGATTCAGGATCTGCCGGACGATCTGATCCCACGGACGATCTTCCCGAAAAGACGCGACCAAGAACTCGCGCCATTCTTGGTCCGTGCCACGACGTTCCATAAGCATCACATGGAAGGCATCGGCCATGCGGGCCGGAAACCGTTCGTCAGCGAGCAATCGGTCGATCAGGTCAGATCGTTTCGGCTCAGCGAGGAATGCCCGCACTTCCTTCGCGTTGGGAATGGTGCCGGCGAAATCGAGGTAGACCCGGCGAATGAACTCGGCGTCTGTCGTGTGCTCAGCAAAGGGGAGTTCGCCTGCCGCCTCGGTAATTAACGCGTCCACACGTTCGTGCAGCGGGGTGGCGGCGTACGCCGCGACTGCGAACATGTAAACACTGATGACAACGAGTCGCTTCATCGAACCTGCTTAGGAGTAAATTCTCCCATCTGGCGCGCCTTGCAAGGAAATTGCGTGCAGCCTGCAATGCGTTCCACCCATGAGTTACTCGACGAATCGCGGACTGCCAGCGTTCGTCCGCCTCGCCCTCTTGCTGGCTGTCGCCGCCCCCTCGGCGTCCGCACAATCGATCACCAACATCACCTGGTCCACCCGCTTCGCCTCGCCTCAGGCCCAGCTCGATGCGCAGCTGCTGACGGGGATTCGCCTGATCGCCAAGATCGGAGAGGACAAGGTCATCGGCCTCTCATCTCTCGGAGCCCGCGTGCTGGGATTGCAGGAAGCGGAGTCGGAAAAACTGGGACGAATGCTCAACCACCGCTACGAGGAACTCAGCACCAATGCCGTGTTCAAGACCTGTCCTTCCCAATTGGCTACTGCTACTCGGCGAAGAAACCCGCCATCGGTCAGGCCAACCGTCTGCAATCGATCGGCGCTACGTCCTCGAAGCGATGGCCGCGACAAGACGCAGATTGCCAATGCTGGAATCCCTCCCCCAACCCGAGCTCGTGGGGCTGTCGGCTGAAGGGCGCGGGCCTGCCAAATCTACGCCGCCGAGCCAGGGAACTACGCCGGATTGGTCTGCTTGGCTGCCCTCCTCCACGCGCAACGTGGAATCGCTTTGGCACGCGTCACCATCTTCAGTTCATTTGTGGCGGCGCCGAACCTTTCGTGAAGAACGGGCTGCTGGACGAAGCTTTGCAGTCGATCCGCCGTCGATCGGGACGGGCAAAATCTGTTTTGGTACCGGATGGAGACCACTTCTTCCTTCTCGAGTTCGCCGAAACGTCTGACCGGCATCTGGCGCAGGCGATAGCCCAAATCACGTCTCGCTGAGCCGCCGACACTTTCACCCGATTGGATTATTGCGATCTGGCCGATAACGAGGGAAATTCCCTGTCCCAACTAACCCCAAACCACTCTTGAGCCTCCGTCTGTCATTGATCCCCTTTTGGGACGCGAGTCGGTCACCCTGCTACCGGCGAATACTCTCGGTATGCCTGCTGTTGCTGTGCTCCGGGTGGGTGGCAGCACAGAACTCGACGAACACTCCCCTCGTCAAACCCAACAATCTCCCACGGCTGACGGACATCAATGCAATCCGAAAGCTTTCGCCGGAGGATCTGGAGCGCGGGTTCCCCGTGAGCCTCGAAGGTCGGGTGATCCAGGCCATCCGCAATCGCAGCCAGATCCTGTTGCAGATTGGGGATTCCGGCCTCCCCGTCTACCTGACCGAGCGCCGGGGCCTGACCACGATCGGGCAGAAGGTGCGGGTGGAAGGTTTTACGGTGGCGCAACGACAGGTGCAGGTGCTGTGCAACAAGCTGACGGTGGTGGATCCAACGGTCGAACTTCCCGCGCCCAAGACACTCACGATCAAGGAAGCAATGACCAACCCGCCCAAGTATTGCCGGGTGAAGCTCACTGGTGTGGTGGTATCGGCCCAATCGCGTCCGTTGCGCCACGAGCTCCTGGTGCGGGACCAGGGGTACACCTTTCCAGTGCAGGTTTACCGACAGGCCCGAGTGGCGAAGCCGGATGAGGTCATCGATTCCCGAATGACCTTTGTCGGCGTGATCACGGATACGCCGACGGATCACGAAGACACGGGAGCGCGCCTGTTGGTTCGTGGTTGGAATGACGCACAGACCCTTCAACCAGCTCCGGTAATTCCCTTCAACCGAAGCCGCAAACCGATAGCGTCGGTATTGAAGACCAAGCAAGGTCAAGGACCCGAGTTTCGCGTTCGGCTACGCGGTGAAGGCGGGTTTCCAGGCGGAAGCCAAGGCGTGCACGGATTGGCGGAGAGCG
>JBMYQZ010000782.1:0-2632 GCA_049601855.1 Limisphaerales bacterium
GGGTTTGCGATGGATATCCACCGTCCGCGCGAAATCCGGAGCCCGGTGATCATTGTCCCAGTAGTAATAGGTGAACCACGCGTTCTCCTTGGCCACGGCAATCAGGTCGCCGGCACGACCATGCGAAATTCCGCTGGCCATCTTTTCCTTTTCGGCCATCACGAAATCGATTCCCGGCACATTCTCCAGCACGGCGATCACGTCCTTCCGCAATGAACGATCGTTGAGATAAATGTGCGCCACCTGGTGATCCGCCACGGCGAAGACCTTGCTGTTGCCAAAGTCGAGCAGTTCGCGACCCCGCTCTTCACGCACGGTGATCCAGCCCTGCTCGCGAAAGATACGATTCAGGTGAATCGGTGTGTCGACCGACGTGATCCCGTACTCAGACACCAGCACCACGTTTACGTTGACCCGCGAAAAGAACCGGATCAGGTCACCAACGATCGCGTCGACCGCCTCCACCTCCTGCGGAATCGAAGGATGATCGGGCCCCAAGCGCTGCAGACTGTAGTCCAAATGCGGAAGATAGATCAGATTCAGCTTCGGCTGCCGCGCGTCCTCGATCCACTTGGCGGCATTCGCAATCCACTTGGAAACACAATCGGCCCGACCACGGGCAGTATCCACTCCCGCTGCCGGCCCCCAAAAACCAAAGAACGGAAATTCGCCCAAGTCCGCCTTGAGTCCCTCCCCGATATCCTTCGGCCAAGAGTAGATATCGAAGAACTTGCGCCCGTCAGCCGGATACATCGGACGCGGTGTCACCGACCATTCGACATTGGAGTACATATTGTACCACCAGAACATCTTGGCGCAGGTGAATTCCGGATCCCGCTTGCGCAGTTCATCCCAGAGCTTCGGGTGTTGCACTGTGTGGTCCGGTTGTTTCCAGAAATGCACCTCCGCCTGCTCGCGGTTGTACCAACCGTTGGCGACGATGCCATGTTCACTCGCAGTGACACCGGTCAGGTAATCCGATTGCGCCGTGCAGGTGACGGCTGGAAATGGGGGTTGAATGCACGACAGCGCGCCGGACTTCCGGAACGATTCAATGTGCGGTGTGTTTCGACCGAGCAATCCTCGCGTCAAACCCACCACGTTCACCACCGCAGTTCGCTGCATGCGCGGGCTAGTCAACTGGAATTCAGTCGTATTGCAAGCCCTTGCAGATCAGGCGCTTGCGTCGATGAAGACTTGAATTCCCTCGAAGCTTCCTCGTTGATCCTTTCATGCAATTCATTCGCGTCTGCGCCCTCCTCTGGCTGGCGGCCGTCACCGCCCCAGCTGCTACCGATGGGTTCCTACTCAAGCGATGTGAAATCGTCCCGCTGCCCGAGCATCAGGTTTCTTTGCGAATCGATGGCCGGGAAAAGATGCGCTGGCATTTCGGAAGCGAGTATTCCCGACCGTTCTTCTTTCCCTTCAACGGCCCCTCCGGCGAAACCCTCACCCGCATGGGACACCCAGGCGCCGAGAACCACGATCATCACCGGTCAGTCTGGTTTGCCCACGCCAAGGTAAACGGATTGGATTTCTGGTCCGAGAACGGCAAGACGCAGATCCGGCAAAAGTTTTGGTACGCCTATCGTGACGGCGATGACGAAGCGATCATGGCCTCCGTCCTCGGTTGGTTTGATCCCGAGGGTAAGGAAATCATGGCGAGCGACCTCGTTGTGGCGCTGCAACCTCTCGGTCGTGACGAACACGCGCTCGAAGTTCAACTCACCCTACGGCCGGCCAAGAGCGCGAAATCCGTCACGCTCAACCAATCCAACTTCGGGCTGCTCGCCGTTCGCCTCGCCAAGACCCTGTCCGTCCACTTTGGCGGCGGCACGATCAGGAACAGCGAAGGCGCCGTGGGCGAACCCGCCATCTTCGGCAAACCCTCCCGTTGGATGGATTACAGCGGCCCGGTCGCTGTCGACAAAGGCGAGCAACGCCACACCGTTGTCGAAGGCATCACCTACTTTGATCACCCCGGCAACGTCAATTATCCCGCCAAGTGGCACGTCCGCGAAGACGGCTGGATGGGAGCCTCCGTCTGCCGCGATACCGACCACGAAACCACCCAGGAACAACCGCTCACCGTCCGCTATCTCCTGCACGCCCACCGCGGCGCCTACGACGCCCAACGCGCCGAAGCCACCCTCAAGGAATTCACCCAACGCCCCGGATTTACCATCGCCAAGAGCAAACGCCGACATCGGCAATACGATGTCTTCCGCACCCCTCGATGATGAACCCGAAATCCGACATTGCCCACCGCCACTTACTGTCCGCATAGTTCACCCGATTCACCCGATTCACCCGACATGATAGGATCAAGCCCGCAAGACAAGACGCTTGAACTGATTGCCCGAATCACCGAGGACGGCATTCTCTCCACCGAGGAAGTGTTCGAGCTCGCCGAGTTTCTGAACGAAAACGAAGACGCCTGCCAAGTCTGGCCCGGCGACGTGCTTCACGAAGCGCTCCTGACCGTCTTCGAAGACGGCAAACTCAGCGACGAAGAGATGGATGCCCTCGGCACGCTCATCCAGGAAATCGAAAAGGAATCCGCCGAATCCGATGAACAGACCGTGTGGGAAGAAGCCCCCAGCACCAGCCCGCCCGTCTACGATGTGATCGA
>JBMYQZ010000783.1:0-2623 GCA_049601855.1 Limisphaerales bacterium
TCGTTCATTTGCAGCTGAGGCCCAATAAAACGGGCTTCGATTTGGCCGTGAAATCAAGGTGCGCTATTTCGACGTCCGGCAGGGGGTTCTTCCATTCGCTGTGGTAGAAGCACCAAAGCGGGCCATCAACTGGAATGCGTCCGGTCCAAGCCAACTTCGAACGTTCGGTCTGCAGCGGCGTGTCGGGGCGTTGTAGCATAGGCCAAACATCACGCCCGAGTTGGATCTGGAACTCCTGTTTTTCTCCGTTGGCATAGTGAATTAAATAGCTGCCAACCAATTCGCGCTTTGTTTGGGCGCGCGAAGAGCCATGCATCCCGTGGAAAAAATGAAGCGATTTGGCTTTTCGTCCCAAGGCGATTCCTTGCAGGCGAGCAGGAAAATTCGGCACCTGCCAAAGATTTGTGCTCGTCTTCTTATTCAGGCTGGCGCCGAAAGTGCCATCGAGAGTGATTGCTCCTCTTATGTCAAAGGTGATGCCATTAACGCGATGGCGCCGGGAAAAGTTGCCACTATATATGCTTCCTGGTTTCCCTGCGTTGGAGAGGCTCAGCCGGTGTCCACCGAAACTTATTTTCGGCCAGGGCTCGTTCAGTAGCTGGTTATAGTAAGGAGACAGATCGACAAGTTCCTTCGACGGTGGGTAATCGCGTGGCGGGATTCCCATCGTCACATACAGTTTCCGGGTTTCCGTGGCCAAACCGAGGGCTTCATACACCTGTAACTTGAGTTTCCTTCGCGTAGTGCCCCGGGTCTCCGGCTGTAGGGTCAGTGAGGTTTCGATGGCTTTCAGTGCATCTTCATATTCCCGATCGTGATATTTAAGGCTGGCCAGCGAGTACCAGGCATCAGGGCTCTTTGGATTCTTGCGGATCAGCTCAGCAATGAATTTGGCGGTCGGACTGTCTTGGTCCAGCAGTTTCGAAATCTTCACCCGGTCTGCCAGCACAATGGGATCTTCCGGCGCGAGTTCGACGGCCCAGCGGCTAACCCAATCGGCGAGCGCCCGGGAGATGCGCGGATTACCCGATACCTGCGCAAATTGAACAGCCAAGGCACTGAGGTGCTTTCCGGAGTGCGGAGACGATTTCAGCTTCATGGCCACATACCGCAGACCAGCATCCGACTCTTTCTTGATCTCACGGCCGTGGAGCCTCACGAGATGCGGGCGGAACATCCCGTAGGCTTCCTCGCCGTCCCCCAGCTCCCAGATTGCCACCGCTTTCAGGTAGACGGACTCCAAGGACGGACCGTTGAGCGTTTCCAATTCCGAAATTGCCTTGAGGCAGTCGTCATACTTGCCGCGCCGCTCGAGGACGTCGGCCTGGGACAACCATGCTTCCGGGAGATGCGGGTCCGCTTGGACGGCCTGCCGGGCATACCATTCTGGGAAGCTCCGCCAATGCTTGGTCCGGAACGGTTCCTCTGCCTTTACCTTGGCTGCCAAACGGGCAAAAGCGAACGCGTTCCGTGGTTGAAGCCTCAAGGCCTCACGGAGGCCATCAGCCGTAACATCACCGAGCAACTGTTCCATGAGATCATCTTCAGCCCGTTCGGAATGTGGTGACACCGTACGTGTTGTTCGCGGGGCGGCGAACCATCGTCCGAAGCGACTGAAATCATCAGTGCCAGCTAGATTGGTGAGTCGCTTCAACCCGAGCAAAAGCTCTGACCGCGGCACAATCGCTGAATTGCCCTCTTCATCCAGTCGCAGCCCAGCGACCGATTCCGCCAAGGGGACAAGCCACCCGGGAATCGTCGATTGAGGAACTGGCATTGACCAGGTACGGAGTTTTCCATTGCTCATGCAAAGCAGTTCCCGGCCGCCAGAGCCAATCGCAAAGGCGACATGTTTGCCGGGTGAGCGGTGCCATATCGGAGGTGCGAGGCATTGCCCCGTTTCGAGATGCCACAACCGCAAGGTTCCTTGGTTGTCTTTGGTCACGATCTGCTCTGATCGCTCATCGAAAAACGCCTCCAATACCGGATTCTCATGTGCCAGTTCCGCAATCTGTTTGTGGCTGGCGATATTCCAGATCAAGGCCACCCCCGGAACGCGATCGTCCGAATCCGGGCCCGTGACCACGATCTGCCGGCCATCCGGACTGAAGTGTGCCGACTTCAGAACGAACGGATGAGTGAAGGTATCAAGACGCTCACCGGTCTTCGCATTCCAGATATGTGCTTCGCCCATTTTCGCCGTTAGCAGAGAGGTTCCATCCGGACTGAATTCAATCGTCGTATTCTGGCCACCACCGCCCACGAGTGTCACCGTCGACTTTTTTGAACCCACACTCTTCAGATTCCAGATTCGCATCTGTTTCTGGCTCGCGGTGACCAATTTCATCGCCGCTGTATGGACATCCATGCCCAGCACGGGCCCGGCATGAGGAAGCGACGCCGAGACCGCAGTGCCATCGCTGGTGTTCCAGACCCTGACGTGATGCTTCGATGACAGCGTCACCAAGTGTCTGCCATTTTCGCTCAGCTTCGCTTTCCGAAGCGCACTCCTCAACGAAATGCTTATGGGTGAATCCTTCCCGTTCAGATTCCACACGAACGCCTCGCGGCCATGCGTCGCCGCCACTCGGCCGCCGAAAGAACTGAGACTGGCCAGTCTCAG
>JBMYQZ010000784.1:0-2622 GCA_049601855.1 Limisphaerales bacterium
GGAGTTCCAGCTGCAGCGTTCTCTCCAGACTGGTGCGAACACCTGCTGACAGGATTCGATCCCACCAACACGGGCCATGCGCAAATGCTCCCGGCAGGATGCCGGAAGGACGAAGCTGCGGTGTGCCGCGAACAACCCTCAGTTCCGAATGCACCCTTGCCGTCCGGCTTGGTTGACCTCTCTGCGGCTAACAATTACCCTCCCGCGCTCTGCCACAGGGCAGGATCAGCATGAAATATTGCGAATCCCCTTATTTCTATCGCGAGCGCAAGACCCGCCAGATCGTTGTCGGCGATCCGGAGAACGGTGGCGTTATCATTGGTGGCGATGCGCCGGTGGTCGTACAGTCCATGCTTACGTCGGACACCTTGGATACCGACGAATGCGTGAAGCAGACTTTGGCCCTGGTTGATGTCGGCTGCCAAATCGTCCGCATCACCGCCCAGACCAAACGTCACGCCGCGAATCTCGAACGCATCGTCGCACGTCTGCGCGAACAGGGATGCACCGTCCCGATTGTTGCCGACATTCACTTCAAGCCCGACGCCGCGATGGAAGCGGCCAATTGGGTCGAAGTCGTCCGCGTCAATCCTGGCAATTACGTCGACAAAAAGAAGTTCGCCGTCCGCGAATACACGGACAACGAGTACGACGAAGAGCTTGCCCGCATCGACGGAGAATTCTCCCCGCTCGTACTGAAGCTGAAGGAACTCAAGCGCTGCCTCCGCATCGGTACCAATCACGGTTCTCTTAGCGATCGCATCATGAACCGCTACGGCGACACGCCGCTTGGCATGGTCGAGAGCGCACTTGAATTTGCCCGCATTGCGCGCAAGCACGACTTCCACAACTTCAAGTTCTCCATGAAGTCCAGCAACCCGAAGGTGATGATCGAATGCTATCGCCTGTTGGTTGCCCGACTGGAGCAGGAAGGGCCGGATTGGAATTATCCCATTCATCTCGGTGTGACCGAAGCCGGGGAAGGGGAGGATGGCCGTATCAAGAGCGCCATTGGGATCGGTTCCCTCCTGTGCGACGGATTGGGTGATACCATCCGGGTTTCGCTCACTGAGGATTCCCCCAACGAGATCGCCGTCTGTAACGATCTGGTCGCCCAGATACCTGTGCTGACGAATCGAACGACGGAGATCAGTGAGTCGCCGCTCTCCTACGATCCCTTTGAGTTCGAACGACGGGAGACGCCCGAAGTGGAGTTGATGGAAGGATTCTCCTGTGGCGGCGAACAACAGATACGCGTCGTGGTGACGCAGGCGACGTGGGACAAGGTCGCTCCGCTGATCACACCCAAGGCAGATGTCCGACCGGAGGGGATCTACGAAGATCTGAACGTCCAGGAGATCGATCCCCGTGAAGACTTTTCGGTGAGTTGCGATACCCAACTTGTGACCGTGCAGGACGGCCTCGATCTGCCTGTGATAACCGCCTTTCGACTGCTTGCCGCCAAGCTCAAGCAGCTTGGGATGAACAATCCGATTCTGCTCAAGGACTGCTTCGTCTTCGATGAAGTGGCTTTGGAACCAAAGATCGCGTTGCTCCGCGCATCCGTGAATCTTGGCTCCCTGATCGCCGACGGTATCGGCGATGCCATCCTCATCCGTGGCGAATCCGGGGGCGGCCAAAGCCTGCGCCTTGCCTACAACATTCTTCAAGCTGCCGGCTGTCGTTCTTTCAAGACCGATTACGTCGCTTGTCCAAGTTGCGGGCGCACGCTCTTCAATCTACAGACCGTCACCGCCCGCATCAAATCCCGCACCGATCATCTGAAAGGCGTGAAGATCGCCATTATGGGTTGCATCGTGAACGGTCCCGGTGAAATGGCCGACGCTGACTTTGGCTACGTTGGTGGCGCCCCTGGGAAGATCAACCTCTACGTCGGCAAGAAACCGGTGCAGTTCAACATCCCCGAAGCTGACGCCGTTGAAAGCCTCGTCGACCTCATCCGTGAACACGGCAAGTGGGTTGATGCGGAGCCGGGCGAAGCGCCGGTTGTCTGATCAACAACTCAGGGAGGAGCCGTACCGTCGGTTTCCAATCTTGGGCATCGACGGAGCGATGCCCTCCAAATATTCTTCCCAGCACTTGGCATGAAGAAAAGACTCATCATTCTCTTTGGCGTTGGTGCCATCAGCATGGTTGTCAGCCTGACGCTGATCATGTCCGTGGAGGCAGGGAAGAACGATGGAATCTCCACCATGTTCGACGCTTTCTGGTGGTGGGTCGTGACCTCCACGACGGTTGGCTATGGTGATGTGGTTCCGGTGACCAAGACCGGCAAGATGGTCGCGATCTTTTCCATCATCATCGGCTTCTATCTCTACACCAACGTTGTGGCCATCGTGGCTGAATCAGTGCACAACTTTTTCGAACGGCACAACAAGGGTACGGCTGACGTTAAGGCGAAGAATCACATCCTCATCTGCGAATACACCGCCATGGCGGATGAGTTGATCCAGAGCCTGCCCGACATCCCTGAGTTGTCCGGATTCAAGGTGGTGGTCGCGACCGATCTGGTGAACCAGAATCCGTACCCTCAGCATTTCTTTGTCTCCGGCGTTCCCATCAACCCCGCCATCCTGAAGCAGGCCAGTTGTGCCAAGGCGA
>JBMYQZ010000785.1:0-2609 GCA_049601855.1 Limisphaerales bacterium
GGCTCCTTCTCATCGAGCGCGGTCAGCCGGGGCCGGCTGGGGCCATTGGGCCTGTCGGCCCGGTGGGACCGCAGGGACCGCAAGGAACGCAGGGAGTTCAAGGTGATACCGGACCCGTCGGCCCGCAAGGCGCAACCGGAGACCCCGGGCCGCAAGGCCCACAGGGTCCGGCAGGACCCGCTGGCCCGCCGGGGCCTCCCGGCCCTGCCGGCGCGTCTTCGGGTTTCCCTGCTGGAATTGCCACGGAGACTACGATCACGCGCACGCTCGCTTCTGGGGACATGCGGAAGATTGTTGAGTTTACGCATGATGATCCGGTGATCTTGGAAATTCCCGATGGCGCCACCGCTTTGATCTTTGTTGGGGAAGCCGTGATGGTTCGCCAGTCGGGCGCTGGAGTGGTCAGCGCGACTCCGGCGGCCGGTTCCGGTGTCACCCTGGCCGGCGATTTCAAGACCGAGCACGAGGGCGACATCCTGCTGCTGTATCAGGGAGCGACGAATGCCTGGCGCGGCTCGCTGATCAGTCGCTCGCGACAGCACTATCTGGCGCACACCTTTACCGAGGCGGGCCATCTCGACGTGGCGCCCGATTTCGCGTGGGGCAATCACCCGCTGAAGATCGACCTCCTCGCCGATGAATACGGCGCGGCCTATGGGGCTGAGGTCATGCTGCACGACGCGGTCAACAACGATGGTCGTAAGCCGAGCAAGGGTGACATGGTGTTCGTAACCGTGGCGATGCCGGCCGACGATAGTTATTCGGTTACCTTCAACACGGGCAACAGTGCGGCGCAAGCCGCCATCCCCGGTGCGGTCGTACGGTCGATTCGCGACATCGTGGGCGAATGGTTCCTGGTGTTTGCCTACAACGGCACGACCTGGGAGTTGTTCCAGAAACAACCGATTCCGGGGACGTTCCATCAACTTGTATGGCTGCCGGCTGGCGCCTTCAAACCGAAGACGGGAAGCAGTTCGTCAAAGGTGCAGATCGACATCGGTGGCAACGAGTTTGATGCGATTCGGTTTCCCGTGGGAGACAACGCGAACCAGGCGTGGGCGAACACGATGATTCCCCCCGGCTTCCGCCCGGCAGACCGAATCAAATTCGCGCATCTATGGACGGCGAAGGACGCGACGGCCGGCACCGCAATGTTGTCCCTGTGGCTGAACGCGCTCGCGCCAGGCATGTCGCTATTGGCCCAGGGTCCACCTGCCACAGCAATTGCCGGGACTCAGTCATGGCTCTATTCGCCGTGGACGTGGCACGGACACATCATGCGCGTTGAGGGTGAGTGGTTGTGGAACGCGACCTGGCGAACCTTGAACGACGAGCGGATGTTGCAGGTGTACGTTGGCAGTCCGACGGCCGACGGCAACCACACGCTCGACAACAATTGCGACTGGATCGGGTTGGAACTGTACCTGCCCGTTGATCCGATCACCGCTTATTGAGGAGGACGAGGCATTGTTGGCAGTCAATGAACTAACCGGTCACAACGTGCAGGACGACATCGAGCCGGTGACCGACGCGGAACTCAACACCGGCCTGTGGGAATATTGGCCGATGGATGTGGTCAGCGGCGACCGTCGGGGTGTGGTGAACGGTCACACCATGACCAATGAACCGGGCGAAAACATGCCGCTGGCGACGATCGGCAAGCTGGGGCACGCGGCTTACTCTCCCAATTCAGCCTATGCTTTCAAATGCGCTGATACCGCCGCTTCGGCCGATTGGTCAATGGTCGCATGGGTGCGGGCCGACGGAAGCAATGCGAATGCGCAACGCACGATCTTTGAAACAACGAAAGAGGCCAACGGAGATCGCGTTGGTCTGTCCTACACGAAGAACAGCGGCACGCCTTCCTTTCATTGGTATCAGTACGCGAGCGTTGATGCGATCGGCCAGTTGAACAGCAACACGGTCGATTTGGAGGGGGGCGAATATCGATTGGTTGCGCTCGTGGTCGAATCGGGCGTTCTGAAGATCTGGATCGACGGGGGCATCAACGCGGGCGTCACTCCGGACTTTCTCGTCGTTGACGATTCGATCTCGTGGGAACAATTCAGCGGAGGCATCAAGGCGATCGAAGGCAACGCGGGTGGCGCGATATTCATGTCCTGCCTTGGAGTGTGGACACGTGCTTTGAGGCCGGCTGAATTGCTCTATCTATGGAAGGACGGTGCCGGCCGAAAGCTCCACTACGAAAACATCTTCCCGACCACCGGCGGTTCGATCATTGGCGGTGTGAACTCCTTTGACCGTGAGCGCATCACTGATGGTGACGCGGTCGGCTATCCCAATGCCTCGCAGAATCTAGACCCGACCAAGGAATGCCGGCTCTACGCTCCGGAAGCCTGGGTTGGCTGGCAGTTCCCTTTCCCGATTGCAACGCCCCAATACTTCAAGGCTTGGCGCGGCACCCAGCAGACGAACGTCGGATCCGCAGCCGTGTTCTTGGAAGGCTCACTCGATACGGCGAACTGGCAAACCTGGTATCAGTATGGACACCAAGGCCCTTACGATACGGCAGAGTTGGCGCCTACGTCGCTGCATCCTGACTACCCAACCAAATACCCGTTCTGGCGCTATCGCTGGTTCGGGCCGAA
>JBMYQZ010000786.1:0-2605 GCA_049601855.1 Limisphaerales bacterium
CGGTCCGGTCGGTTGCGTTCCTCGCTTCCAAGCGTAGACCACATTGCCGTTCGCATCCCGATCGAGCTTCGAATCTTTGCCGTCAAATTTTGTGCCGGGCAGGAGGCACGAGAAGCCTTCGTAGGCGCCCTGATCTTGAATCGACTCCAGATCCGCCGCGACGCGAAGGTTGGGCAGCGGTTGGGGAATGATGAACCAGTCGCGGCCCTGCGCCTGATAGCGAACCGGATGCGCTTTCAACGTCGCCCAACGATTATCGAGGTCGAAGGCCTTCAGCTTCTCGAATTCGTTGCGCTCGCCATCGAAACGGACCAAGCCGTGTTCGAGCATGGTCCCGAGGTTTTTCATGCGTGTGAAGTGGCCCACCAGCGAATCGTCGACCTCAACAATCCCGAAAATCCACACGATGCCTTGGCCGGGCAGGGGCGCCATCTTCTGGCTGAACCCACGATCGTTCACGAAGTACGTCAAGTCGACGCCAGCGGCCGGGTCCAAACCGCCATCCTCCGGCAGCAGCGACGTGGCACCCGAGGTGTGGAAATTGCCCAACGGATAACCGGGACGATTGCTGTCGCCCCAGAACCAATGGACGCGCCCCATGAATGGAATGGCGTTCACCGAATCCTGGCCGAGCACGGAGCCATTCAACACCGGCAACTTGGTCGGTACCGGTTTACCCAGCAATTGGCTGTCGCGATAAATCCCCGCGCCGGTGATCCGATAAAGTCGCTCGGCGACATTCACCCGCTTGACCCGAATCGTCTTCTCCGTTCCCGGCGCCGTCTTCAGACGCACACCGTGAAAGCCAAAGCGATCTTTGCGAAACTCGTAGCCATGACCGCGCACGTGAAAGAACACTTCGCGGTCCATCAACCCCGGTTCGTGAAAGGCGACGTAGCCGTTGCTGTCGGTGAAATGCCGGATGTGATTGACCGTCTCGAGTTCCACCATCGGCACGCCACGTCCGGTGTCCTGATCGATCACCTTGATGGCAAACCACGAATGTGACGCGGCCTGAAGACCGAACGACAAGAGCAAGTAGGAAAGGAGGATTCTCATTTCAGATTCAAACGCTGGAGTCGGCGATGCCGAGAGGCTGGTGCACATTCTCGAGACGGGAGCAGCATGCCGCCAATTCAGGGACGAACGCAATGCCGGGCTGTTGTCAGTCGTTGCCGTTTCTGTATGATCGCCGCTCGCACATGAGAACCTTGCTGATCTTGTTACTCGCCACCGCGTCGGTCACGGCTGATCCGTTCAAGGAAATCGTGCGCCCCGTTTTCGCGAAGCATTGCGTCAAGTGCCACGGTCAGGATGGCAAGTTGAAGGGGAAGGTGAACCTCTTGCAGCTTAAGAACGGCAAGCAACTCAGCGCCCAGCCCGAGTTCATCCAGGATCTGATCGCGGTGTTGGACGCCGGTGACATGCCGCCGGAAAGCGAACCGGCCCTGGAATCGAAAACGCGTGATCGGTTGGTGAAGGAGCTCAAGGCAATGTTGAACGCCGCGGTGGGGACGACGAAGTCGCTGGCTCACACGCCGATTCGCCGCATGAACCGCTTTCAATACAACAATGCGGTGCAAGACCTGTTCCAACTGAACATCGACGTCTTCGCCTTGCCGGAGCGAATGATGCGCGAGCATGGCGTGTACTTCCGGCCCGAGACCGGCAAGATGCCCGACCAGGTCAAGGTCGGCAGTCGTCCTCTGGGCAAGTCGCAGCTGATCGGCAAACGACTGCACGGCGTGGCGCCGTTCCCGCAAGACCTCCGGGCCGAGCATGGCTTTGACAATCGCGGCGATCACCTGACGCTTTCGCCCTTGCTGTTGGAATCCTTCTTTCGGCTGAGCCAGTCCATTCTCGACAGCGACGACTTCGGTCCCAAGAGCTGCGGCATTTGGAAGCAGTTTTTCGCTGAACCGGCAGGGGCTGGCGACTTGCCCGGCACGATTCGAGAACGTCTCCAGCCATTTCTCGTGCGTGCGTTTCGCGGGCCGGTGACGAGAGAGATCGTCGATCGCTACGCCCTTCAGGCGACCCGGCGAATTGAAGCTGGCGAGAGTTTCACGGCCGCGATGAAAGGCGTTGCCGCCGCCGCGATGTGCTCCCCGCGATTTCTCTATCTCTTCGACGGCGCCGGTAGCGGCACCGGTGTTGAAGAACTCACCGGTCTGGAACTGGCCTCACGTCTCTCTTTCTTTCTCTGGGGCAGCGGGCCCGATGAAGCGTTGCTCGCCGTCGCGCAGGATGGCCGCCTTCGCGAACCGGCCATGCTTGAGGAACAAGTCGACCGCCTGTTGCGTGATCGCAAAATGAAACGGTTTACCGACAGTTTCCCCGCTCAATGGTTGCAGCTCGAACGCATCATTTCCTCTGTGCCGGACCAGCAACGCTACCCCGGGTTCTACTTCGCCAAGTATCGCTTGAGCATGCACATGATGCTCGAACCATTGCTGCTCTTTGAAACGATCCTCGTCGAGAATCGACCGATCCTCGACCTGATCGATTCAGACTACAGCTATCGCAGCGCGGCGCTGGCAAACTGGTATGGTGATCAAGGACGGACGAAAGTGCGAACGCCACCCACCACCATCCCGTTCGACCG
>JBMYQZ010000787.1:0-2603 GCA_049601855.1 Limisphaerales bacterium
CCACGACCAAGGATGGCCGGATATTCATCGCCGACCAGACCGGTTACATCCGCGGGTGGAAGAATCGCCGACTGCAGCAACGGCCGGTCTTGGATTTGAGTGAACGGGTCGACGACTACTGGGAGCGCGGCTTGATCGGGCTTACCTTCCATCCCGATTTTCCACAGACGCCTCAGCTGTTCGTTGTCTACGTCGCGAAAGAGCCCTGGCCACATCACGTGATCAGTCGCTTCACGATGATCGGTGATCAAGCGGATCCGGAGAGCGAATTCGTCCTGCTCCGGGGAGACGATCAGACGAAACTCGGAGGCAAAGTCCCCCACGGCCACCAGGGCGGGCCCATTCGCTTCGGGCCGGACGGAAAGATCTACGTCGGCATCGGTGAACAGACTGCCCGACAACCATCCCAATCGCTGAAGTCCTTGCTCGGAAAGATCCTGCGGATCAACCCGGACGGCAGCATCCCCACCGACAACCCTTTCTACCAGCAAGCCACCGGCAAATACCGCGCGATCTGGGCCACGGGTATTCGCAATCCCTTTGGCATGGCTTTCGATCCCGACAGCGAGCGGCTTTTTATCAGCGATGTGGGGCAATCCAAATTCGAGGAGATCAACCACATCAAGCGCGGCGCCAACTATGGATGGCCGCACGCCGAAGGCCCGTTGAAAAACCCGAAGTTCACAAACCCCATCCACGCCTACCCTCCCGCATTCGGACGCAGCATCGTCGGGGCGGGATTCTATCCGAGAGATGATCCGTTCCCACCGAAATGGCGTGGAAAATTCTTCTTCGCGGACTGGGCCGCAAACTGGGTAAAAGCGATCGATCCTGACAATCCAGCAAGAGCAATTTACTTTGCGAAGGGACTCAACAAACCCGCCACCATCGAGATCGCGCACGACGGTTCACTTCTCGTTCTTAATCGCGGCACGATCTGGCGTGACGGCAAGAAGTGGAAGTCCGATTCCGGCTCCCTGGTCCGCATCAATTACCGACCAGACGCTGAAGACTCTCATTGGCACCTGCATCCGAAAACGCTGAACGCCAACGGTTTCTTTGACTCGCTCGCACCATTCCACCCGATTCGTGAGTTCGTCGAATTCAAGATCAACCTCGAACCTTGGAAACCCGGCGTGACCACTCGCCGATGGATCCTCTGTCCGAAACATCAGCACTTGGAGATCGATGGCGGCGGTGAATTCCGATTCCCAAAAGGCACCATTGTTATCCAGCACCATTCCGTCGCCAAGACCGGGCGTCCCTTCGAGACTCATCTGCTCGAATTCCACGACGCTCGCCGTGCCCGCACCACCGCCTACCGTTGGCAAGCTGACCTGACGAACGCCACCCTGATCGAAGACAGCAAATTGATCCAACTACCGGAAGACTCTCAGCATCGTTGGTATTCGCCCGGCGCTGAACAGGACCTCGACCTGGACAGCGTTGTCATCGGCTTCAATCTCCCCGTCAGCCCTCGCCAAGTGAATCGCGAACAGCAATTGTCCGCTTGGTATCGACGCGGCTGGCTGAAGGAACCCATCAAGAATCTCCCAGGACTGGCTGCCATCGACGACGAGACTGCTCCCTTGGCTTATCGCGTGCGTTCCTATCTCGATGTCAATTGCGCCACCTGCCACCGCCCTGGCGGTCCTTCCCGTGGGAACTTCGACACCCGCTTCAACACTCCGCTCCGGCAACAGGGTCTGATCCGTGGCCAACCCGTGGTAAGTGACATGGGTATCTCCGGCGCGCAAATCGTCGTTCCCGGCCAGCCCGACAAGTCACTTCTCCTCCAACGTATGACGCACCCGGATATCTTCCGCATGCCGCCGGTGGCTCTCAATCCGGATCCTTCGCCGATCGTTCCCCTGCTTCGTCAATGGATCGAGGGGCTTTGACAGTGTAGAGCGGCTGCCACGACTTGCCGCCATTCTGCGAAAGAAACGAACGACCTCCCTTCAGCGGAAGCCGAATCGTGTATCCGCGCCCCGGATCGTGAATCACGATGAATTTGCCATCGCGACGAAGCTCTTCGAAAACAAACCCCCGACCTCCATCGTCCTTGGTCTCCTGCCAACAGATCGATTCCTTCCCGTCCCATCGCTCAAACGCGCCACCAGCGTAAGTCATGCGGCTCACCACCTTGCCCTTCCGAAAGACCGGCGAGTCATCCGGATGATAAAAGAACGGACTCCGCATCAGGATCTTCTTGTCCGAGTCGGTCAGGTAGGTGTGGTCCGGATACTTGCCGTAAATGCCCGTCCACATGATCGCATCAGCGTCCTTGTTCGTGTCGATCGGATGCGGCAGACCAAAGGCATGCCCGATCTCGTGACCGAGCCCGGCAATCCAGCGCAGCTTGTTCTTCTGTTGCGAATGCTTGCCGATCAGGCCAAGCAAATCGTTCTCGGGCAGACAGGTCACGCCGTTGCCTCCGCGTCCCTTGTCACCAGGCCCATCGGAGTAGAGCACCCAGACATGATCCGGGTCGTTGAACTTCGCCCCAACCAGGCGTTTGGCCTCCTGCAACGTGTTGTTGAAACCCCAATCGTCCTCCCGGCTGCCATTGGGATGTGAGTAAAACCAATCCGCGGCTTCCC
>JBMYQZ010000788.1:0-2601 GCA_049601855.1 Limisphaerales bacterium
TTATCGGGGCCAGCCTGGGGTTTCTCTGGTTCAACTGTCATCCCGCACAGGTTTTCATGGGCGACACCGGATCGCTGGCCTTGGGGGGCGTGTTGGGGATCATGGCCGTGTTGATTCACCAACCCTTCGTGCTCGTGATTGCTGGCGGAGTATTCGTGGCCGAAGGCCTTTCCGTGGTCATCCAAACCGGGTGGTTCAAGTACACCCGCATTCGATTCGGCGAAGGTCGGCGAGTGTTCTTGATGGCGCCGCTCCATCATCATTTTCAAAAGCTTGGTTGGTACGAATCACAGGTTGTGACCCGGTTCTACATCATGTGCGTGCTGTGCGCGGTTGCCGCGTTGGCCACACTGAAACTCCGTTGAACCATGATCGAAGTTGCTGACAAAAGAATCCTCGTCGTGGGCCTGGGCCTGAGCGGTCGGGCGGCGACGCGTTTGTTGGCATCCCGTGGCGCGAAGGTGACGGCCGTGGATACCCGGTCCGGCCTGGCAGTCGCGGACTTGAAAGACATCCAGGTCAAACTTGGCGTGAACTCGGTAACAAACGACGGATTTGATTTGGTCGTGATCAGTCCCGGCCTGTCACCGGACTGCGAATTGATGCGTTCGGTTTCCGGCATTCGCACGATTGGTGAGATGGAACTTGGCTGGCTGTGTGCCAATCGTCCCAGCATTGCCGTGACCGGCACGAACGGGAAAACCACCACAACCCAGTTGATCGATCATGTCCTGAATACCTGCGGCAAGAAATCACTGGCCGTCGGCAATATCGGCCAACCGGTGAGCGGCGTTGCGGATGAAGCGGCCAGCGTTGATTACCTCACGATCGAAGCAAGTTCGTTTCAATTGGAATCGGTTCGTGAGTTTCGTCCGCCCATTGCGGTGTTGACCAATATCACCACCGACCACATGGATCGTTATGCCGGCATGCCCGAATACGCCTACGCGAAGGCGAACGTTTTCCTCTATCAACAGCCCGACGACACCGCAATTGTGCAGAACGAGGCGTTGGCCTACCTGCGGACTTTGGACTGCGATATCCCGGCGCAGATTGTCACCTATAGCGCAAGCAGTCGCCGCGCGGATCTGCATCTGGATGACGACTTGATCATCAGCTCATTACCAGGCTGGGAGGGACCGCTGTTGGCGATGCAGCAAACCAGTCTGCGCGGACCACACAATGCTGAAAACGTCATGGCTACGCTCGCGGTCGGTTGGAAACTTGGATTGCCTCTGGAGACCATGATCAAGGCGTTTAAGACGTTTCGCGCGGCGCCACATCGTTGCGAATTGGTTGGTGAATTGAACGGCGTTCAGTTCATCAACGATTCCAAGGCGACGAACCTCGACGCGATGATGAAGGCCATCGATTCGATTCCCTGCGTCAGTGCTGAGCCCAACGTGTGGTTGATTGCCGGCGGCAGCGATAAGGGTTTCGAGTTCCACGATGCGGGCCCGTTGCTTGCTCGACGTGTGAAGGGTGCCTTTTTGATTGGCGAAACCAGCGGTCGGATGAAATCCGCATGGAATCTTTTCACAAATTGCCAGCCGACGGAGGATCTGGAGGAAGCCGTCCAATCTGCCGCGCAAAAGGCCGAACTTGGTGATGTGATCCTGCTTTCTCCTGCCTGCGCGAGTTTCGATCAGTTCTCCAGCTACGAAGATCGCGGAAATTGCTTTAAAGAGATTGTTGCTGGCTTGTTGCGCACAACATATAGTGCCCTCCATTGTACCACCACCACAACCAGTGGCGACTTTACGATAAACACAAATACCGAACATCAACCCTGATTTGAGAACAAATGAGCACCACTAATCCCCCGAAAACTTCGGGATCGTCATTGGAACAGGCCGGTCGCAAGCAGCAGAATCTTCCGCTGCTCGTCGCGGTATTCCTGTTGTTACATGCGGTCGTGTTGGGGGGCATCCTTTGGGTGGGCTGCAAGCCGCACAAAGAAGACATCGCCAAGAATGAAGCTCCGCCGCCATCGCCATTGGGTGGCTTGGCGCCGATCGGTGACACCAACACCAGCCCGTTCTTCCAGCCGCTCGACAACAGTCAATCGCCCGCTGCGCCGGGATCTGATCCGGGGCCGAGCGGACCGCCTCCCGGGCCTGTTGGTCCGCCGCCTGTGCCGCCTTCGACCGGAATAAGTTCTGGGCCGATCGCCCCGCCTCCTTCGACGCCGTCTCCGGCGAGTCCGACCGGCCCGACGTCCGTGGACCCAGTGATGCCCCCGCCGGCAGCGCCACCACCACCGCCACCACCTGGATCTGCCAGCGTGATCACGCCGCCAGCCCCCGCTCCAAGTGCACCGGCACCGGCACCGGCTCCAACCGGCCGCACGCATACTGTCGGTCGCGGCGATACCTACTACAGCATCGCCCGTGAGTACAAGACGACGATGAACGCGATCAAGGCGGCCAACCGCGGTGTTGATCCGACCAAGTTGCAACTCGGACAGAAGATCAACATTCCTGCTCCGGCCCGCCCCACGGCGGCGCGGCGATGACGTGCGCCATCAAATCGAGGAAGCCTGCGCGCGCACATACATTCTAAGTATATCATACATTCTAAGTAGGTCGAGGAAGCCTGCGC
>JBMYQZ010000789.1:0-2588 GCA_049601855.1 Limisphaerales bacterium
CTCCGCCCGCGCAATGAAGGTTGCTCTCGCACAAATCAATACCACGGTCGGCGATTTCGAACGGAATACGGCCGCGATCATCCGGGCCTATCACCAGGCGCGGGACGCCGGCGCCCGCATCGTCGTCGCCCCGGAACTGGCCACCTGTGGATATCCGCCCCGCGATCTGCTGGCCAAGGAACATTTTATCGACGCCAACCTCCGCGCTTTGCAGGAACTGGCCGTGGCCACCCACGATGCCGGACTGGTCGTCGGCTACGTCGATCGTGCAACCGGAACGGGACGGCCACTGACCAATTCCGTCGCCCTGCTCCGCAATGGCAAGATCGCCGCGCGACGCCATAAATCCTTGCTGCCCTCTTACGATGTGTTCGACGAAGACCGCTATTTCGAACCGGCAACTGAGAATAAGCCCGTGGATTTCGACGGCATCTCCCTCGGACTCACCGTCTGCGAAGATCTTTGGAACGACGAAGACTTCTGGCGCGACCAACGGCGCTATTCAAATGACCCGGTCGAATGCCTGCTCAAGGCCGGCGTCGACATCATCCTGAACGCCTCCGCTTCGCCGTGGCATCTGGAAAAAGACTCTCTCCGTCACGACCTGCTGCAGAGCCGCGCCAAGAAAGCGAAGAAGCCGGTCGTGTATTGCAATCTCGTCGGTGGCAATGACGAGTTGGTTTTTGATGGAGGCAGCATGGTCTTCAACGCCAAGGGAAAGCTCATCGCGCAAGGAAAGTCCTTCGATGAGGACCTGGTCATCGTCGAACTCGACAAATCGCCAGCCATCGAACTCGCCAATGCTTCCGATGAGGAGAATGTCTACAACGCCCTGGTACTCGGCGTGCGCGACTATTTGGGCAAGTGCGGGTTTAAGCAGGCCGTGATCGGATTAAGCGGTGGCATTGACTCGGCATTGACGGCGGTGATCGCCGCCGAAGCGTTGGGTAAGGAAAACGTCCGCGGCGTTGCCATGCCCTCGCAATATTCCTCCGAAGGCAGCCGTACCGACGCTCGCCGATGTATTCGCCGGGCGCGACGAAGACGTCACCGAGGAAAACATCCAGGCCCGCATCCGCGGCGTCACCATGATGGCGATGTCGAACAAGTTTGGCTCCCTCCTGCTCACCACCGGCAACAAGAGCGAATTGGCCGTCGGCTATTGCACGCTCTACGGCGACATGTGCGGCGGACTGGCGGTGATCAGCGATGTGCCCAAGACCCTGGTTTATCGTATCTCCAGGTGGATCAATCGGAACGGCGAGATCATCCCGGAGGACACGATCACCAAACCGCCTGCCGCCGAATTGCGGCCCGATCAGAAAGATCAGGATTCGCTGCCTGATTACGACATCCTCGACGCGATCCTCGAGCGCTACGTGGTTGATTGCCGCTCAGTGCAGGAGATCATCGCCGATGGATTCGAAGACGGCGTCGTCAGCAAGATCGTTCGCCTGATCGATCTCAACGAATACAAACGCCGGCAAGCCGCGCCCGGGCTGAAAGTTACGAGCAAGGCTTTCGGCATGGGACGCCGCATGCCCATCGCACAACGTTTCAAAGGTTGATCATGGCCGACGAGCCAAAGTCAGAAACGGAAAACAAGGAGTCGGTAAAACCGGCCATCTCGCCCGAACGGGCCCGGCGTCTCTTTTGGATCAAGGTCTTCAGCCTCGGTTTCTTCGCCGTGATCGGTCTGATCATACTGGAGCTCGGCATTCGGCTCGCCATGCCGCAATACCATCCCGGGCGGCAGATCGCCTTTTACCTGGAGCCCGATGGCACTCCGCTGGGCCCCAAGGGCCAGACCGTTGTTCAACGCACTCCCAAAGGCGACTACGACCTCACGATCTCGTTCAACGAACTGGGACTTCGCGACGAGCGAATGATTGGTGATGCCAAGGCTGGAGACTGGGTCCTCATCGGCGATTCCTTCAGTCTGGGATGGGGTGTGGAAACGAAAGAACGATTCGGCGACGTCCTGGCTTCCCAACTTGGCCAACCCGTTTACAACGTCGCCATTCCCACCGATTTCCGAGGCTACGAGAAATTGCTCAATCTTGCCCACCGAGAAGGTGCCGCCGTTTCCAATCTGGTGGTCGGCATCTGCATGGAAAATGACTTGGCCGACTATGCCACGGTATCGACCAACACCGCGCCTCCGAAGGTTGGATTGCTGCGCCGTGTTCGTTTCTTCGGCAAAGCCAACAGTGCGCTCTATCTCTGCCTCTCCAACGAGCTGCAGAAGATCGGTTTTATCCGCAGCATACTCGAATCCCTCGGCATCGCCCGCTCCTTTGATCATCCCGAGTTGCTCAACCTCAACCGCGTCAGCGATGCCGACATCAAATCAAGCGTTGAAGCCTTACGTCCCCTACTCGCTCCTGGACGCCGCGTGATGTTCCTCATCATTCCCGCCCGCGGCCTGTGGATCGGCGAAAACATAGAGCGCGAACAAGAGATCCACGATCAATTCGTTGCCGGCTTGAAAGCGCTGAGCACCAACGTCGTGGACATGCGTGTCGAGTTCGAAGCGACGAAGGATCCTACGCAGTTCTACTTTCAGACCGATCCCCACTGGAACGCCG
>JBMYQZ010000790.1:0-2582 GCA_049601855.1 Limisphaerales bacterium
TGTAGCTGCCTCGATCGGGATTATGCAGGCTCAACCGGCGGACGAATTCCCGCACGGCCTCCACGTTTCCATGGTTGATGGCCAAGGTCAGGTGGTAGTCACCGGAACCGCTCGTACGATGAAACTTCGGACGTTGATTCCAACGTTCGGCAACGATCGCGTCGAGGCGATCCTTCAGGCGCGGCAGCCGCTCGGCAATCTGATAGGCACTCTCTCCCCGACTTTCACGCACTTCCCGCAACAAGCGGGCATCCGCCCGGGGATCATTGAATGAAGCCAGGGCTTTCAAGGCCGCTTGGGGCAAGGTGGAAGGATAATCCACCAGGGCCAGCAATTCTTCACGGGCATCGTCGTGCCAGCCACGCTTCACCAACAGATCGGCGAAGACCGGATGCTCATTGAGGCGGTCGATGACGAGGGATTTCTGGTCCGCCCGCAGTCCTTGCCGCAGGGCTTCGAACAGGGCACGCCGCGCATCGCTTTCGGCCACCACATAACCATCCAGGAAAACTTCCGGGTACTGTGGCGCCAGCAGGGCCAGGGAACGAATGCCCGGATTGTTTTCATCGCTCCGGCGATGGGCATCCACCAATTGCAGAACGGAGTGGACGAAGTTGCCGACGACCGTGCGGGGGGCATTGGCAGGCGGGAACTCAAGTTCTGCGAGCCGGCGAAGATAGTCCTCGCGCGAAATGCGATCGGCATTCCTGTTGTTGCTGCCGTACCACCGACGGTAGCGCCGCGGGTCAATCGTGGTCGCCACTTCCTTGGCAAAGGTGCCGAGAAAGTCCATGCGGAACACCAACAGCCGCAGCGCCTCGGGATGATCCACCCAACCGCGCTGTTTGAACTGCCCCTCGCGAAAATGAAGGATGGCCGTGCGCCGTTGCCAGCCGGTGTGCGTGCCCACCGAACCGGAGTTGGCAACGCGATGATCGATGCCCCGTGCCAGTTTGTTGATCGGATCGTAGATGATGAACTCGTAGCGATTGGCCGGCCAACGTCCGGCCGTCTTGAGCTGTTGATCCGCTGACATCATGAGTCCGATGCCTTCCTGCTCGAAGACCACATCCAGCGATTCGTCTTGAACGTGTTTACCCATGATGCGCCACTGGGTCAGTCCATCCTTCGCACTGGCACCGTGCTTTAGTTCGAGATCGGCAACCTGTTTCCACTGATAGACGTTGGCGTTGCCGCGCACGGTGAGATCCGCAGGTCCGTTCCGCCATTCACCACGCGGTGGCAGGTCAAAGGGTCGATAGTTCATCGACCTGCGACTTCCCATCCCGCTTTGCGCTTCCAGCATCACGCCTTCGGGCAACTGGCCGCCGATGCTGCGCATATCCTCTTCGGAAAGGTTGTAATAACGGGGAAAGGGCAGAAAGCGGTTGTTGCTGTACGGGCCGGCGTGATGGGTCTCGCCATTGGCGGTTCTCAGTTCGGCCGTGCAATCCTGCCAACGGACAACCCAGTCATGGGGCAAGCCGTCCAATACCGGCGAGAGCGTCCAGCCAACGCTCACCATTCCGGCTTTTGATTCGCCCTGAGAATGGCCGATGCGGTCCAAGGGCAGACGGGGCTCCACGTTCCTGGTCTGCTCAGTGATCTCGGTCTGGGCGAGTCCCGGCATGATGGGATTGGTCGGAGCATACAGAGTGCACCACTCGCTGATGATGACCACCACGCCGAAAACAAACCACCGCAACACCGGCCGGGGACGAACTCGAATCTCCCAAAGCGCAAAGATCGTCGCCAGCATCGCGAAAATGAACAGGGCCCAACGAATCGAGGTGGCGTCCACATCCGGGTTCATATTCCCGCCCATCAGGAGGAAGTGAACCAAGGCGATCACGCCGACCCCAAAGACACCGGCCACGTAACCAACGGCCACGGCAATCGCCGGGAATTTCTGATCCTTCGAAGCCGCGGAAATCACCGTGATGATGACCAGCACGGGAAAGACCAACGTGAATCGTTCCCAAGTCGCCGCCCCCACCAGCGCCCAGTCGCAGTCGTGCAGGTACATGTTGACCGTCTCGATCAACACCAGTGGCACGAGCACAAACGAGATGAGAAACAGGCCCTTGCCCAACCACAACGAAGAGGCCGGCATCGGCCGCGTCCGGATGAAGGCATTCTCGCGATAAGGCGAATCGCCCATCACCGTGCCAAAGGACATCACACCACAACCACCGATCAACGCCCCGACAATCCAGTTGATCCCGAAGTGATGGAGGTTGCGGGAATCAAAGGGCCACACCCATTGCCCCTTCTCCATCCAGCCCTGCGTCCGGACCAGGTCCATGATCAGGATCACGGTCAGGCCGAGAAGCAGCCAGCGAAACTGGCGTACGTCCTTGCGGAATTGATGCCACGCGAGATTCATTATTTGCCTCCCTGCACTTTGCGATGGCTTTCCAGACGGAAGGTCTTCGCCAAGGCGACGAAGATCTCGCGCAAGTTCATCGTCTGCACGTTCGACTTTGCGTCCGCGCCGTAGGCTTTCGCCACCTCTTCCGCGATGTTGCCATTCTTATGGTGACTGTGGATGAAACGCACCATGCGCCCTTCCACCTGCAAGC
>JBMYQZ010000791.1:0-2569 GCA_049601855.1 Limisphaerales bacterium
TTTCGGGAACCAAGTCGGATTGCTGCTTCAGACGGCGCGCGCGGCGGAGAGTTCCTGCTTGAGCTGGTCGAGGCTGGAAACGAGGGGAAGATGGCAGGCCTCGGCAACTTCGGTGGTCGGTAGATTAGACTTGGGGTTGTCCGAGAGGCCGTAGAAGCGAAGCCTAGGGTATACTTCGCGGAGCTTGGCGAGAGTATTCCATTCGCAGGTGTCCATTTCGTCGATGTTGATCACGACGACATCGGGGTCGATGTAGGCCAGATCGCGCGCGGCACTCGATACATTGGTGGTGCGCTCGAATCCGATCCGGTCGCCCATTTGATGCAGTGAATCCTCAATCTTGTTGGCGAGCTGTTCGACGCGTTCGACAAGGAAGACACGGGTGGGCGGTTGTTGGCTTGCGCGCGCGGTCATTTGATTAATCTGCATCCACTCGCAATGGAATGCCATTGAGGGGGATTCCATAGAAGTTGTGGGGATGGCGCAAATCGGTTGTAGGATTCTTTCGGACAACCCGACCTACTCAGAGCGATGCGGGAGGCTGCCGTCTGCCTCAAAAAGTCCGATTCGCGTAGGCGTCTTTCACTCCATCGATCGAGTACTTCAATTCCATACGCTTCACGATGAAGTGTCCGCGCGCCATGTCTTGGAAATGGTTCATGAACAACACGTTGATGGCCGAGCCAGCCGCGGCGCCGAGCACCGGCACGGCCTTGGCGGCGACCTGTTCGGAAACTACAACGCCGAAGCGGGTGCTGATCGAGGCGACGAGTTTTGCGAGGGCGGGCGCGCCCTCGGTGGTGAAGCCGTTCTTGGCAATGAATGCGGCGGCATCCGTCATCGCCGCCGCCAAACCGGAACGCACGGTCCAGTAACCACCATCCGCCGCATCGTCGTCCGGGGAGGTGCCACCCAAGGCAAAGACCTCGAGGCAGGAAAGGCGGGTTTCAAGTTCCCGCGGCGAATGGCCTTCGCAACGCGCAATGTCGAGAATCGAACGAAGCATGATCGTCGTGGAGAGCGGCAGTTCCCAGGTCATCGCCGGCAGACCAAACATGCCACCAATACCACCGCTCGCACCGACGGCGATCTTGTGGGCGAGATCCGAGGTTTGACCACTGCGCCCTTCGGTCATGGTGTTGGAAGCGATTTCCAATGCCGCCATCAGTGACTTGCGCGACGCTGTCTGGAGGGTGTCTCGCCAATTGGTCGGCAGCAGGCTGAATCCTTTTTCAACCGGGCCACCAATGACCTCGGTCAAGCGCACGGCGAGGCCGGGATTCTCAAGCAGATTCTTCGCAACCTGCAGATCCTTGAGATCCACCTGCGTCCATTCCGGGATCGGTTTGGGCGCGGGGATGATCGCGTCCGTCTCGACTACCAACTCCGGTTCTTCAGCGGGTTCTGCGTCCATATCCGGTCTATTTCAACTGAGCGAAATGCGGCGTCAACTCTTCGACGAAGCGTTGCGCGATTTTCTCGTAGCCCTTGTCGTTGGGATGAATGCGATCGGACATCAGGCTGCGGTCGAAGATCACACCGTCGAGAATGTTCTCGATCAGCAACACCTGCTTTTCCTCCGCGAGTTGCTCGAAACGATCCTGGTTCTTGTCGCGCAACAAGCTGGCGCTCTGCACGCCGATCAAGACGACGAATGAACCTTCCCGATGAAAGCGGTCGATCATCTTGCCAAGATTGCCGAAGGTGGTTTCCGGTGCCATTTGACGGAGCGTGTCATTACCGCCCAGGCAGAGCAGGACGACGCGCGGTTTCAGCTTCGCGGCTTCCTCCAAGCGACTCAGGCCGTCCTGAGTTGTGTTGCCGGCGATGCCGAGGTTCTTCACCTCCATGCCGGTGAGCCGGGAAAAGACCGCCGGGTAATCCTCTCCGCGGGCCGCACCGAATCCCTCGGTAAGACTGTCGCCGAACGCAATCCAGGGTCCGGTCGCGGTCGGGGGATAGTTCTTCAGTTCGCGTGGACCGGAGCCACCCAGGAGCCACCAGCCGATTCCCAGCAACAACACGAGACAGACGATGGCGGCATTGCGATTCATGGTGAGGTGTCTTCCAAATCCCGTTCGGCGGGAAAGGTCACTTGCGATGGACGGCCATCATCCCGGGTTCGTCGCCGGCGAGATCCGCCTTGCGTTGAGCGGCGATCAACCCGCCGTAAACCCGCAGATCACGTGCGAGCATTTCGAGGCGACCCTGCAACGCCTCACTCGTCACCTTGCCGTCGACGACGTCTTGCTTCTCCACAAAGGATACGCCGTATGGCATCGCCCAGGCGTAGCACTGCCGCGCAACGGTACGCAGTTGGTCGTGAACGGTCAGACCCTTCTCATGGGAGGCGACCACGGTGGCGAAGACCTTGCCCGCAAATTCCTTCCAGAAGTGATCGAGGAAATTCTTCAACGTGCTGCTGATGCTGCCGTGATAGTCCGGCGTGCCGAGCACGATCGCGTCCGCCTTCAACACCCGCTCCTTCAAGGCCAGATATTCCGGTTTGCCCCAGGCGTTCTTCGGGTCGAACAAGGGCAACGGCGATTCGTGGAAATCGAGCGCATCC
>JBMYQZ010000792.1:0-2569 GCA_049601855.1 Limisphaerales bacterium
TCTTCGGACAAAGTTCGGGCCCAGTTCACGTCGCCGACCTCGCGCACGGCATTGGCCACGGCCAGCATGATGCCAAACGCTGTCTTGGTCTGTTCCATCAACTGCTCAAATTGCCCGCGGCCCTCCTCCGCGTTGCCGAGCCAATAGTTCACCTGGCCCATGAACAACAGGTACTCGTTGCTCTGGCCGGCGAATCCCTGGATGGAAAGGAAGGTCTTCTTCGCGTCATTGAGCGCCGCCTGGCGGGCTGCCGGATCGGCAATGCCTTGAGCTCGATTCAGCTGCGCCACGCCCAGGTCGAGGGCCACGCCGACGAATTCATGGGCCGTTTCCATACTGGCCAGGGCCCGTTGGTAGCGGACGTCGTTCTTCATGGACGCCGAGGTGTATTCATCGACCATGTTCTCTTTTTCGGATTCCGAAGCGGCTTCGTAACGGTTGTACCAATCCTGTGAGGCCTTGTTTTGATTCAGTCGATCAATCGCCTCCCGGTAAACCCGGTTCACCGTATTGGTATAGGCCTTCTCCGTCCGGTGCAGGAGATCCATCTTGGAAGTCACGTAGGGATTGAGCAGTTGGAAGGCCCCTTCGTAGTCGCCGTCGGAAAGATTGATCTGGCCCAACAAACGAGCGCCCTCGGTGATTCCAAGTTTCTGGCGATGAGGTGTGAGAAGTTGCCCAGCCGCTTCCAGCTGCTCTTCCTGTTCGTAGATCAACGCCAGCTCAACGGCGCTCGGGGTGTTCTCCGGCTGGGTCGCCACAATCCGTTTCAGGATCTTCAAGCCAAGTTCGGGCAAATCCTGGTGAGCGGGATCGATGAGTTTCACGCGTTTGATCGTCTCGTGTGCCTGGGCCGGTTGATCTTCGGTCAGGTCGTTGGCATCCTTGAGCGCCAGCTTGACGGCACGTTTTGCGATGTCCGGCACGTGCGCGTTGACGCCGCCGATCTGATTGCCGAGCAGGGAATAGACGCGGAGGCGTTCGTCGAAGCTGGGATTGTCCAAGGCCGGCTCAACCGCCTGCCGGTAACCGGCCTTCGCCTCCTCGATGAAGTAGCCCCGGTTCATCACCTCCAGAAAGGCACCAGCCGCCACCAGCGGCTTCCCGTCGGTCACCAATTGCTTGGCCTCGTTCAGACGCTGCTCTGCCTGGTATTGCGGACCGGAGGTGTGAATACCCCACCAGATCCATCCAACCAACCCGACCATCGCCGCCACAATGAACAGATTGCGCACCAGCCCAAAGCTGGTCATCGGCGCCTTCGGTACGGGTTTGGTATTTGGGAAACGTTCCCGCAAGAGTTGCTGCCGATCTTGATTGTCGGACATGGGTTCTCCTCAGATGGTCTTCAGATCAAATGTTCGCAGGTGCGAATAGCCGACGCCGACGCCGCTGGCAACGCAATTCAAGCCTGCGCCGCGTCCTTAGCCTTCTGCCGCAGATCCACGTCGCGATCAGTCTCGTCAATGATCTCTCCAGTGAGGATCTCGAGGACATCTTCGAGCGTCACCACGCCGGCAATGCCACCGAATTCATCCTCCACAATGCCGATCGGCAAACGGGTCTTGCGAAAGTGATCGAACAGCTTGCTGGCGGACACACTGTCTGCGAAACGCGGTGCTTCCTGGGCGAGCTCGCGCAGCATCATCTCGCCCCGGTCTTCCACCAAGGTCAGCAGCAATTCGTCCTTGCGACAAATTCCGAGCACCTCGTCGCGATTCTTGCCGGTGATGACGATGCGCGTGTGTTGGGAAGCGACGATGTCCGGTTTCGCGTCGACCACCGTACGATCGCCCTGCAGACAGGTCATCGTCACTCGCGGGGTCATGATGTCGCGGGCGGTGAGGCGATCGAGCTTGAAGCTGCGTTGGATCAAATCGCTTTCGTGAGAATCAATCACACCCGTTTCCCGGCCGATCGAAGCCAGCAGCTTCAGCTCGGCCTCTGAAGTGGTAAGCTCGGTCGAACCGCCCTTCGTGATCGGCTCGGTGAGCTTCTGCAAAAACCAGATCAAGGGTCGTAGAATCAAGGCAATCAGGCGGATCGGCTGCGCGCAAAACAAGCCGATCGAGGCCGCGTGTCGCTCGCCCAAGGTTTTCGGAATGATCTCCGCAAAGATGATCACCAGAAAGGTCAGGACCCCGGAGAAGACGCCCATCCACTTGTCGCCCAGCACGGTCGCAGCAATGCCACCGACGACGATGCTGCCGACGATGGTCGAAATGTTGATGAGGATCACCAAGGCCGCAATGGGATCGCGCATGTCCTCCCGTATCTTTAGCAAGGCCAGGGCCGAAGGCTTCTTGGACTCCGCCAACTGACGCGCTTTGATAATGGGCACAGAAAACAGCGCCGCCTCCACCAGCGAACAAAGACCGGAACAAATCAACACCACCAGGACTGCGATTGCCAACGACATGCGGGAGGAGAATGCCAAAACTGGCATCCGCGGTCACCGCTTAACCGTCGCGCCGGAAGTTGGTCTATTGTTGGGCACTCCCGCCACTCGTGGCGCGGCGCACCTGATAGAAGCGAAGTCCGTTGTTGGCGGCGGGGTCGACAATCCGGA
>JBMYQZ010000793.1:0-2563 GCA_049601855.1 Limisphaerales bacterium
GGCCACCATCGGCCCAGTCGGCCCTCGTTGTCTTTGCAATCATAGTAGAGCGCGCCGAAGCCGAAGAAGATGGCATAGTAAAACATCACGTGTGGCATCGGGAGGATGCCGATGGAAGTGTCGGCGCCAAAGACCGGGTAGAGTTTCCCCATGGACCATTGCGGGATCATGGTCAGCGGAATCAGCCAGAGAAACCGCACGGGAGAAGCGATCAATGAAGCCGGCGTAGTTTGCCATCCCGCGGCGTTGAAGATGAGGGCGTAGACGGAAAAGCCCGCCACCAGCCAGCACAGGAACCAGAGAAACCAGAGGTGATAAAAAACGGGGAAATCGGTGAGTGCACGTTTGAGGTTATCGGACCTCGCCCGCTTGTCGTTGTTGGTCGTCGTCAACTTCGGCCTGCTGTCCATCAATTCCCGACACCGCTGGCGACCTTCCATCATGTCATCTTTGTCGATCTTCACCTTGATCATGTCCGTGATCAGCTTCGTGAAGGCCCACGGCGCATCGAGGCCGGCTCGGGCAATTTCTCCGCGCTGATTCTTCAGGCCTTGATCAGCGCCGGCCTCCAGCAGGATTTTGGCGATCTGGTCCCGGCCGAGGAAGGCGGCGGCGTGTAGTGCCGTGCCACCGTCCTTGTTCGCGCCGTTCACGTCCGCGCCGAGCTCGAGCAACAACTCCACAGCATCTGGTTGACCAAACAAGACGGCAACCGGCAGAGGTTTGCTGCCAAAGAACGGATCGAGCGCTTCCAGGTCACCGTCTTTCTCCGCATAGTTCTTGATGAACTCAAGATTGCCAACCCGGGCAGCGGACCAGATTTCCGTCACCTGCTCTGTTTCGGCAGTCGGCGTCGGTTTCGGTTTGGCAGATGTCGCGGCCCAAATGACGGCGGCCCAGCAGAGTGGAATGATCGTGAAGAGCCCGATCATCATGGGCAGAAAAATGCGTTTGAAGCGGTGGCTAATCAGCGCCTTCAGGCCGCGCCGGCGCCAGAGCATCGCCGTGAAGAAACCGCTCAGCAGGAAGAACAGCGGCATGCGAAATCCGTGGACCGCCGCGATGAAGATCTTGAAGGCCTCATGCTGATGCGTGTCCTGGACCATCCACAGGCTGGGCGAAAACGACAGCGCGCAATGCAGCACGATGCCAAGGAACATCGCCATCGCGCGCAAGGCATCGAGATCATGTCGCCGCGGAGCCGGCACGAGTTCGCGTGCTTCAGGCAATGGCGGCGGGCTGGTTGTTCTTGGTTCGTCCAAGTTCGGGGATACTCCTAGATCGAGGCACCTTGTTACAACCGTTGAGCGCGCCTGGAGGACGGTCTCTCAATCCGACGTATGCTTCGTCCCAATCGACGTGGTCTCCTTCATCAGTCGAGCTGAACGCCACCGCCGATAGAGCCAAACTTCTGCGACCACAACTCCTGCCACGACTGCGAAGGTGATGTACTCCGGAATGCTCAGATAGTAGAAGAACGGCCGCGAAACTGGATAGTCATCAAACGTGAAGTACTGGGCTCCGGCTCCCGGAATGGATTGCAAATAGGCGGAGCCTGGAATGAAAGACAACCCAATGAGCACAAGGGCCAGGCACGCCGCCGAAGTTTTCTTCCAAGTCGTCATCTGCTGGAGAGGCGAGGGGAATTCACACGGTAGGGCCTACTCCATGCCCAATAGGCAGAACATGGCGAACGAAAAAACCGAAGTTCCGGCAACGAACGCGATCACGTTCGGAGCGACTGTGGCCACTGTGATGAGGAAAAGCAGTACGATCACGAATACCAATGCGACGACCGCTCGCCGAACACCTCGAATCTCGTTTCGGAGTTCCTGAATGACCGGATCGGCCTCTTTCTTGTCGTCTTCCATAAAGTTGATGGGGGTGAATGTCGATCGGCCGCCAAGAGCGACGGCACACCGCCAGACTCCATGGTTCACTGTGTGTCGATATCGAACACTGCTGTCCGTAGTGCGGATCGATCGATTCCAAGTCGATCAAAAACTCGCCCGGCTCCGCGCGGGCAGCTGCCGATGTGTCGCGTTTGCGGAACTGCCGGCTGGCTGCAGCAGCACGGGGCAAAAGGGTTGATCTTGCCCTTGGCTCGGTGGAAGGTCGTCAGCGTGAATCTGTTTCCGTCTGACTCCTCGCGGGATTGGCGCCTTTCGCGGCGCGAGATTCTTCGCATGGCGGGAGTTGGAGCGGCGGGTCTGAGTCTGCCGCAGATTCTCCACGCCGAGGCGGGGCCGAAGTTCAACGGCTCCGCCAAGAACTGCATCTACATCTTCCTTTGCGGCGGTCCCTCGCAACTGGACATGTGGGACATGAAACCGGACGCGCCCTCGGAGATTCGCGGTCCGTTCAATCCAATCTCCACGAACGTGCCGGGTATGCCGATTTCCGAATTGCTCCCACGCACGGCGAAGCACGCGGACAAGATGTGTATCGTGCGTTCCATGCGACACGACACGGCGGTGCACGATCGCGGGATTCTTTACACCCTGCTGTCGACGATGAAGCCGCCGTCGAACCAGGCTTCCCCACCGGATCACAAGGACCATCC
>JBMYQZ010000794.1:0-2558 GCA_049601855.1 Limisphaerales bacterium
AGGGGCGAGCTTGCGAGCCCGCGTTAGGTTTACACCGGCTCGTCGATGACCGGGTTGCTGAATTTCCCAATCTTTTCAATTTCCACCTCGACCGTATCCCCCTCTTTCAAAAACAAGGGCGGATCCTGGGCCATACCCACTCCATGCGGAGTCCCGGTCAGAATCACCGTACCCGCCGGCAAGGTCGTGCTGCCACTCAGGAACTCGATCAGTTCCTTCACCGGGAAGATCATGTCATCCGAGCTCCAGTCCTGCATCTTCTTGCCATTCACCGTGCAGCTTAGCTGCAATTTGTTCGGATCTTCGATTTCGTCCGTGGTCACCAGGCAAGGACCGAGTGGGCTGAAAGTATCGAACGTCTTTCCGCGACACCATTGGCCGCTGTTGTATTTCAATTGCCAATCACGCGAACTCACGTCATTCGCGGCCGTGTATCCAAGCACGTAGTCCAAGGCATTCTCCTTCGTCGCATTCTTGCAGTCCTTACCGATCACCACCGCGAGTTCCACCTCGTAGTCCACTTCGACGCTTTCGAGTTTCTTTGGCACCTCGATCGGGTCACCCGGATTCTGCAAGGTATTAACACCCTTCGTGAAGAGGATCGGATTCTCCGGCTCCGCCACGCCGCATTCCTTGGCGTGAAACTTGTAGTTCAGACCGATGCACAGAATCTGTGTGGGCACGACCGGAGCGAGCAGCTTCTTCACCGTCGCGGTCTCATCCGTGACTGAGTAGTCACCGAAGACACAGCCCTCGATCAGCTTGATCGAACCGTCATCCTGCTGCGCACCCGTGCGAACCGCACCCGACTCATCTTCAAAACGAACAATCTTCATATTGGTTGGGCCGGATGTTCCGCACGAATCCGAGTTCAACAAGGAAATTCGCCCCTACTTCTTCGCCTTGGCAGTCTCAGGCGGCATCCCTTCGAGCGGCACGAAACGGTGCCGCAGTTCACGATTGGGCCTGACGTTCCAGAGTCGAAAACCCATGGGGCGTTTGTCAAAATTCCTGCTGGTTGTTTCCCCGTTCACCAACTGCATACCCTGATAATCATTACTGATCTGGCGATGGGTGTGGCCGGCCAAAAAACCAATGACGCCATTCTTTACGCATAACGCGAGGAGTTCCTTCCGTTTCGGGATCGGCAGGTTGTAGTAGCTCTCCTTTTCGTCGGGAGTCTTGAGGAACAGCGGATAATGCACCACCACAATCACCGGTGATCCTTTTGCCTTCGCCGCTTCAAGCCTTTCCTTGAACCAGGCGTCATGCTTCTCCGATTCCCCAGCGAGCGGAGCTTTCCACAATTGCGTATTGGCGATCACCAAGGTGTAGCCCTTGTGTTCAACCGAGTAGTAGTCCTTGCCAATCGTCTCGCGATATCGCCGGAGCGTCGCCGGCGTCGGATTGTTCGACACGTCATGATTTCCCGCCGCGCAGTGACAAGGGAGTTCGAACCCCGCCCGGATCCGATTAAAATCCTTGAACGACCTGTCGTTGGCGGTCTGAACCAGGTCCCCGCAGATGACCACGAAGTCCGGCTTCATCGCATTGATCTGTTTCACCGCCAAGGTAAAGGTCATCACATCATGTTCGTAGCCGCCCATGCCCAGTTGCGTGTCACACATCTGCACGAAGGAAAACGTCTCTTGTTTCTCCTTCGCAGCTCCCCATCCCGAAGGCACCAAACCGGTTGCACCAATAATCAGAACTGAGAGAACCGAAAGCACCGGAAGGATTCGAACAGACTTGCAATCAATCATGGGCCCGACGCTAGCACGGGATCGCCTCCGCCGCCTACATTCCCGTGACGAATGATTTACAACCAAGACCATGAAAAGCATTCTGCCCGAACAATGGCGTTAAGACTACGACAGGGGCAGGCATGGAAAGGTCCGGACGAATTCGTCCGCATCGAACGACTCGAAAGGCTCCAGGTAAAATACAAGACCATGCCCGATCTCAGTTCCGGCAAGGGCGAACATCGTACCAGCACCAAGAAGGAATTTTGCCGACTCATCAAAGGCTACACCCTGCTCAATGCCAAGAGGCCAGACGACGCTCCAACACCACCTCCCTCCGAGAACCCTGCGCAATGAAACCTACCATCGCCATTCTCGCCGCCACGCTTCTGTTCCCTGGCTCAGCCGATGCCGCCAGCCCCAAGAGCAAGAAGATCCCGAAACCGGCGACCAAAGCAAAGTCCAAGGCCAAAAAGAAGAAGGCACCTCAGCCCTTCAGGTGGATCAACAACCCCGCTGGCAAGCTACCGACCGGTGTTGAGCATCATACTTACCGCAGCCAAGTCATGGACGTTGAGATCGGCTACTGCATCTACTTCCCTCCCAGCTACCAAGAATTCGAACGCCGTTTTCCAGTCGTTTACTATCTCCATGGAGGCCGCCCCGGCAGCGAACTCAAGAGCGTCAAACTCGCCGCCCAGATCCGCGAACAGCACACCAAAGGCAAGGTTAAGGAAGCCATCTACGTCTTCGTCAACGGAGGATTGGTCAGCCACTACAACATGCCCCAGCAAGGCTCCTGGGGTGAATGGACCT
>JBMYQZ010000795.1:0-2555 GCA_049601855.1 Limisphaerales bacterium
GAATCTGGAACTGGACGGCAACACCTTCGAGATCGGCTTCCACACCGAATTCACCGAGCCGAAAAGGGGTGTTTCCCAAGCGACCGATTTGATCGCGCAGTCGATCCGAATCGAGCGGACGTTTCTCAGCGGCGATGAGCGGCATGTCGGAGTCCATTTGCGCCACCCGCCCGGTTTCATCACGCGCGATCACCGTCATCGGTTTGCCAACGACTCCGTGCACCTCGAAATCGATCGGCCTCTGATAGCGAACCTTTTCACCCTCAAAGGTCTGCCGAACGCGTTTGTTCAGCTCCGGATCATCGGTCTTCCACACGCGGTCGCCAACGTGCACGCGCTCGAAATTCACCGCACCTTTCATGAAGGTGATTCGGTTTCCCGGCAGCAACATGAAAACTCGCCCGCCTTCCTCGCCCTCGCCTGGGCGGCCGTTGTCGAAGACGATGCCGTCGCCGGCTTTCAACTCCGATTCCAGGTCCACCGCTACCGAATCCCGATCGATCTTGTTCACCTTGCCGAGATACACGCCCCGCTTTTTTCCGAAGCGCGCATGGACCAGCTTCTGATTGTCGATACCTTGAAACCAACCGGTGTGCAGCCCGCGGGAAAACGCCATCTCCAGTTGATAGCGAGCCTCATCGCGATTATTCAGGCACTGATCCAAGGCCTGGCGGTAAACGCGGGTGATGCTGGCCACGTATTCCGGCGCCTTGAGCCGACCCTCGATCTTCAATGAACTCACGCCGGCATTCACGAGTTCCGGTACGACCTCGAGTCCCGCCAGATCCTGTGGGCTCAACAAGTACTGCCGCCCGTCGAGTTCGACCTCTTTGCCATCTGAAACCAGATCGTAGGGCATCCGACAGGCCTGCGCGCATTCGCCGCGATTGGCGGAGCGGCCGCCAAGTGATTCGCTCGTGAGACATTGGCCCGAATACGCCACGCAAAGAGCGCCGTGGACAAAGACCTCGAGTGGAATCGGCGACTGGATCGCATCGATTTCCTTGACCGAACATTCGCGCGCAAGCACGGCCAATTCGCAACCCAGTTCCTGGGCAAACTCCACGCCCTGCTGACTCGAGATCGTCATCTGCGTGGAAGCGTGAATCGGAAAATCCGGCGATAGCTGGCGAATCAATCGACAAATGCCGATGTCCTGCACAATCGCCGCATCTACGCCGGCCGCGATGATGGATCGCAGGAATTGTTCGGCATCTTTGAGTTCGTTGGAGAAGACGAGTGTATTGAAGGTTACGTACCCGCGCACGCCGCGCCGGTGGAGAAAAGTCATCAACTCTGGCAGATCCGCCTCGGTAAAATTCTTCGCCCGCATCCGGGCATTGAAACGATCGAGTCCGAAGTAGATCGCGTCCGCCCCATTCTCGACTGCCGCCTTCACGCACTCCCAATCGCCGGCGGGAGCGAGCAATTCAGGAAGGGTGGGCTTACTCACCACGATAGACCGCGCGCGCGGTGCAGGTTTCGGCGACGACGATTTCCTTCAGCAAGGGAAGCTCCGGCTTGAGTTTGTCCCAGATCCATTTGGCCACGTTTTCGCTGGTGGGGTTCTCCAAGCCGGCAACCTCGTTGAGGTAATGATGGTCGAGCTGCTCCCAATACGGTTTGAAGGCCGCCTTGAGGTCCGCGTAGTCCATCACCCAGCCGAGCTTCTCGTCACACTCGCCCTCGATCACCACGTCCACCATGAAGCTGTGACCGTGCAGGCGCCGACACTTGTGCCCTTCGGGGAGGTGAGGCAACAGGTGCGCCGCCTCGAACTGAAAACTCTTCCGTAATTCCATCTTCATATCACTGTTCCCAATCGGTCCATCTTACGTAGTCACTCAACAAGGGACGACCGTCATGACGCCAGGTCAACGGCGGCTTTTGCATCCGCCCAATCGGGCAAATCCGGGTGGCACCCCATCGAGCCAGACGCAGGGCAATCTCCTCCTTCTCGTCCTCGGCCGCCGCGATGCCGACGGTCGAGACATGATCGCGCACCATCTCGGCACCCTTCAACACCTCATCAAGATCCGCCGTGGACTTCACGTAGATAAATCGGTTGAGGCACGACAATTGAAACAGCGTGTCCGTCTCGTAAATCACCGTCCAAGCCGTGGAGTTCTCACTGCACCATTGCTGCGAGGAATCCGGCATATGCGCGGCGCGTACCTCATACATGGCACGCCGCGAGGCAATCGCGGCGGCAGCTTCCTGCGGGATTTTACCTCGCGGATCGGCGGTTTCGCGTTTTTCCAGTTCGACTGCCAGTTGCTGCGCGAATTGCAGTGCCCAGTTGCTGCTGTCGTCCTCCACGTAGAAGATGTGCGGGGAAAGGCAGCCGAGTTGATTCCACGCCACCACGTCATCGGCAGCCTCGCGGATCAGGCGTTTCGCCTTGTAGCCGCTGGCTGCTTCCTTGGTGACGTAGCCAAAACTGACCTGATGCCCGTAGCCCAGGAAACGCGTCTTGGGATCCAGTTTGTTGCGAATCGAGGCCAGCGTCTTGTCGGAGCCGGTCGCCGTCACGCACTCGCTGTGACGGTACAAGG
>JBMYQZ010000796.1:0-2541 GCA_049601855.1 Limisphaerales bacterium
TTTCAGAAATCGCTCTCGGCCCATCGCGTCTTCGCGATTGCGATAGGCCTCGTAGTAGATCAACTCCCAAGGTCCCCGAAACGATGTTGCAAACGATTTTCCCTCGATGTGCTCATTCAAACGGCGATCGAGATTGGCGGTGTATCCAATATAGCTCCCCCCCCCATCTGATTCCGACTGCAACACGTACACAAAATGCATCCCACCTATCACAGTCAGAATCTACCCCTCATCGCGTGGCCCGGCTACGCCGGGTTTTACGCGAACCCCTCCCGATCATCCACCACCTGCTCCCGTCGACAGAATCTCAGAAACCATCCGATCAAGGTCGCTTGTTCACGTTTGATCCTATCCGGCAACGCTGACGCCCGCAGGGCGTCATGCCAGTCCGACGACATGTGATCATCCATCTTCTGTTACCTTTCTTTACCTCAGATCGACTTCCGCTTTTGCGAAAGCTCAAAAAAGCCGAACTCAGTTCCGCATGATGGCTAAGAATTGTTAGGGATCCCCAATTCCGGGAGCACGCCCTGATTCTCCGACCAGCAATTCGTGCTCGAACGTCCCGTTTCCTTCACTTGGGCCGACTCGCGCAAATTCGTGCAAGTTGTTGATGCTGTGGAATCTAGGTAACGTTGCGCGAATGGTCGAAATCGCCTCCACCTTTTTCGAGTCCTGTCGCTCCCGCCACACGTTTTCTCCAGTCAATCTAGAAACACTCAGGCGAGATGCTTGCCATCACTGAACGAAATTCGTAGTTTCGGAACGAATCAAAGAGTCCTTTAATTCACCATCACATATTATGAAAAAGAAACTCCTCACACTGTTGGCCACCGTCGTTGTCGGCGCCGTGGCGTTCGTTGGCTGCGGCGACCAAGCCCCGGAAACTCCGCCCGAAGATCCGGTAATGTATTGGCAAGGTGACCACTGCCCGATCACCAAAAAGAAATGGTCCACTATTCCGGAAGACATGGACGGCGAGCTCGGCGAGACGATCCTCGAGTTTGAACATGACGGTAAGAAGTATGAAGCGAATGTCTGGAATGAAGATGCCTTGGCCGAGTTCGAGAAGAACAAGGACAAATACATCGCGGACATCCAGGCGGATTCCAAATAGCTTCCCCAACAGGTTGGACTCCGAACGCCTTCTGCTGCATCGGAGTTGATCAACCGGTCAATTGCAAGGGCGTTGCGCATACCGCGCGACGCCCTCTTTTTTTAGGGGAACCTGATTTCCTCAGCCGTTGATGATCTGGCTCATCTTGAAGATGGGCATGAACATCGCGATGACGATGCCGCCGATGGTGACACCGAGAAAGACGATGAGCAGCGGCTCGATCAGGGAGGTGAGTCCGGACAGCGTGGTATCGATTTCCTCATCGAGGAAGTCAGCAACCTTTTCCAGCATCGAGTCGATGCGACCGGTTTGTTCGCCGGCGGAGATCATGCGGACAATCATCAGGGGAAAGATCGGATGACGCCCGAGCGCGGTGGCAATGCCGTCACCTTTCTCAATGTCCGTGGAGGCCACGCGGATTGATTTTTCCATGCCGGTATGACCGCAGGTGTTGCAGACGATGTTCAGCACTTCGAGAATCGGAACACCACTGCGGATCAGCGAGGCCAAGGTGCGCGCGAAGCGGGCGAGACAGATTTTGTGCGCGATCTGCCCGAAGACCGGAAGCTGGATGCGAATACGATCCCAGAATTCGCGGCCGGACTTGGTATCGATGAATTTCAACCAGCCCCAAATTATCGCGCCGGCCATGGCGCCCATGATGTACCACCATTTCTTCATCCAATCACTCAGAGTGATGAGAAACTGCGTCGGAGCAGGCAAGGCGGCGTCAAAGCCGTCGTAGATTTCACCGAACACGGGCACCACCCGCACGATGAGAAAGATCGTGATGGAGACCGCCACCACCGTGACCACGGTCGGGTACATCATCGCGGACTTCACCTTCTTGCGCAGCCTGGCGGTATTTTCCAGGTAGGTGGCCAGACGATCGAGAATCTCCTGCAGCAGACCGCCTTTCTCGCCGGCGTCGACCATGCTGACGTACATGCGCTCAAAGGTCTTCGGATGTCGTTGCAGGGCCTGGGAGAAGTTGTCACCGCTTTCCACCCGTGAGGTGACGTCGCGGATGATGTCCTTCATCGTCTTGTTCATCGTCTGGTCCGCCAGCGTCTGCAACGAACCGACGATCGCGATGCCCGCATCGATCATCGTGGCCAACTGACGGGTGAAAACCACGAGATCCTGCAGGGGCACGGAGCCGGTTGATCCCTTGCCCTTCTTGCCGGAGGAGGATTCCGTGATGGTGACGACGAGCAGGTTGCGACCAAGGAGGGCGGCGATGGCTTCCTGCTCGGTGTTGGCCTCGATGGTGTTCTGCACCTCGCGGCCGCTACCGGCTTCCCGGGCGGTGAAGGAAAAAGTGGGCATAGGGTCGTCCGGACGATGCGTCCCGCAGGCGGCACTCTAGGCCTGCGATACATAAAAGTAAAACCGGTATCTCAGAAGATCTCCGGGGATCGCCT
>JBMYQZ010000797.1:0-2540 GCA_049601855.1 Limisphaerales bacterium
GGCGTGAACTCTTCACCAATCTGGACGAGGAGCTCAAACTGACTGCCATCGTTCCCAGCTTCAACCAAAGCACGGCCAGCCTGGAGGAACGCTTCGCACAAGTGCCGCGTTTCGCCGATGTGGATGAGCTGATGGCCAAAGGGGAATTCGACGGAGCCTTCGTTGCCCTCTCGAACAACGAAGGTCCCGAAGCCGCCATCAAGCTGGCCGCGGCGGGCAAACACGTCATGGTCGAGAAACCGTTGGCTGGATCCGCCGCCGCTGCCCTGCCCTTGGTAGAAGCCGCCGCCAATTCCGGTGTGGCCTTTCAGAGCGGCTACATGTGGCGCTACGACGAAGCCGCCAATCGCCTGCGGGACATGCTGGCCGACGGCCGTTTCGGCAAATTGATCAGTCTCGAAATGACCTTCGTCACCAGCGACGTGAAGCGACGCGATCCCGGGCACTATCTTTTTGATCGAGAGACCAGCAAGGCCGGTTTCTTCAACTGGCTCGCCTGCCACCAGCTTGATCTATTGCTCTACGTCACCGGCCAACAGGTCACCGGCGTCACGGCCCGAACCGGCGTCTTTGGGGCGACCGACGTCGAGGTGGAGGACGGCGGCGTGGCGATGCTCGATCTTTCCGGCGGCGGCATCGCCACCTTCATCGGCGGCTACTGGTTGCCCCGCTGGGCGGGCGAAGCGCACTGGACCCTGCGAGGCAGCGAACGTTGGGTGCACTGGGATCCCGCTCGACCGGGAACCGGCGGCGTATTCGAAATCCACGGCCCCCAACCGCAATGGACTGCGATGGAAGAAACCTTTGAATTACCTGTGGATGACACCAAAGGCTACGGCGGCATCCGGGCCTTGGAATCCGTTCGCGATTGGCTCGCCGCCGCGAAAGACGGCGGCCGTCCCTGTCGCAACACGCCGCAATCCAACGTCGACACCCTTCAGCTCATCGACACGATCTACCAATCCTCCGCTGAGGGTCGCCGGATCGACTGCTCGATCGGTTGATCAGGGTTTGACCAACACCTTGCCCAACACGTTGCGGGCGCGCAGCAGTTGGTAGGCTTCCTCCGTCTTCTCCAACGGGAACACCTTGTCTACCAAGGGACGCAGCCGACCTTCGGCCGCCCATTGCAGGGTCGCGGTGACCGCGCTGTGGTTGCGTCCGTAACTGCCGATCAACCGATGCTGTTTCACGAAAAACGGCCACACTTCGAATGACACATTGCGCCCGGCTGTCGCCCCGCAGGTCACCACGGTACCGCCCCGGGCAAGGCAATGAAACACCTTCTCCAGCACGTCAGCTCCGACATGCTCCACAACGAAATTCACGCCCCGCTTCTCCGTAAGATTCCGAACTTCCTTGGGCCAGTTCTCATCCGTCGAATCCACCGCATGGTCAGCACCCAGGCCGAGACCGAATTGACGTTTCTCCTCCGTCGAACCGGTCGTGATCACTCGCGCGCCCAATTGCTTGGCAATCTGGATCGCCGCGGAACCAACCCCGCTGGACGCACCCATCGCGAGCACCCAATCGTCGGGCTGCACCTGCACACGGTCCGTCAACATGTGCATCGCAGTGCTGCCGGCCAGGGTCAGGGCCGCGGAAGTTTCGAACGACACGCCATCCGGAATCGAAACCAGACATCGTCCCGGCACCTTCACCAATTCGGCAAAGCCACCATCGCACTCCACCCCGATCAGTTTCGCGTCGAGACAGTTCGCCTCTTCGCCCGAACGACAGAATTCGCAGGCGCCACAAAAGAGATTCGACTGCACGGCCACCTTGTCCCCAACGCGCCATTGGTCAACATCCTCACCCAGCTCAGCGATCTCACCCGCAATTTCGCAACCGGGAATACGCGGCAGTGGCAACCCCATTGGCAGCCCACCCGGCTCTTCCACCCACAGGTCGAGGTGATTGAGGCCACAGGCACGCACCCGAACGACGACTTCATCTGGCTCCGGCTTCGGATCGGGCACCTCCCCATACTGAAACTCGCCGGGGATGCCCTGAGACAGGAGCTGGACAGCTTTCATCGAGGGCATTCAAACGCGATTACCAGGGCGCGTCAACGCGCTTCACCCAACCGACTTCAACGGGAGCGTTCGTTTCGCGGGATCCAACTCACCGAATTCGGTTGAGTCCCGCGGAGACGCCTCGCAGTATCCGCCATCCCATGAAACGCATGCTCCTCTTTTCCCTCACGGCTGTGACCGCAACCGGTCTCCAGGCCGCCGACTTCAAGGCCCAGAAGATTGACGACATCGAGATCGGTTACGGCATCCAGATCGCTGACGTGGATGGCGACGGCAAGGACGACATTGTGCTCGCCGACAAGAAGACCATCCAGTGGTACCAGGCGCCGTCATGGAACAAGCACGTCATCGCGAAGGACCTCACCGAGCGCGACAACGTCTGCATCACCGCCCGCGACACGGACGGCGACGGCAAATGCGAAATCGCCGTCGGCGGCCAATGGAATCCCGGCAACACCACCGATAAGAAAGCCAGCGGTTCCGTCATGAGCCTCCTCGCCGGCA
>JBMYQZ010000798.1:0-2533 GCA_049601855.1 Limisphaerales bacterium
GCGATGGTTTGTCCGATGGACGTGAATTGAATGGCTTGTTTGTTTCCAATCCGAATCTTCCGGACACGGATGCCGATGGCACGGATGATCGCGCGGAGGTCTTGTCGCGCAGTTCTCCCAGCGACGCATCCATTGGACGCCTGCCCATTCCGGTCATCGATTCTCTCACTGGCTCACTGCTGTGGGAGATCCGCCACGTACAGATTCGTTGGAATCATGATCGGCCTTTGGAAACCGATTCTGGGAGTACCCAGAGATTGATGGAGTTCGTGGTGGAGAATGCCACGGAACCGAACTATGCCGCTTTCACCATGGGATTGTGGACGCGCCATGGTGCCTTGGGGCCGTATTTCCGGTTGGATAACTCGGGTGGTTTCGCTCGTTCGTCTTCACCCACCAGCGATGCCTGGTATGCGGATTGGAACGGTACCCATGAGCTACGTTCGCTCATGGGATTCAGTGATCACGGGTCACATGACTTTTCGGATCCGCTGGCATTCCGTGTCGCTGCAACACCGGGGTCGACCGGGAACGGAGATTGGACGGTGAATCTTTCTGTCAGCAACGAACTGACGGGTGCGGTCATCACCAATTACACCGAATCCGGCATGACGGCCGCCGCCAGTATCCGGTCGCGAACCGCGGTGTGGCGTTCCTCGAACGAGGAGGTGGAAGGTGAATCAGAAGTTCACCCCGGTGAAGGCGTGACGGTTTATCGTAACGCAACCTTGATGACGGATCTACCTGCCTTTGCGGCTCATCGGGATACAGATAATGACGGCATGCCCGACGTGTGGGAAACGGGTCACGGGCTGAATCCCAATTCTGCAGCGGATGCCGACATCGACATTGAACCGGACGGTTTATCGAACCTCGTCGAGTTCGCGCATGGATCCCATCCGCGGGTGGCGGATACCGATGCGGACGGCACGAATGATGGAGATGAGGTCGCAGGCTTTTCGGATCCGAATGACAGCAGCAGTCGTCCGCGGGTGCTGGCCAACGCGGTTTCTCTCGCGGGCGATGTGAACGGCAACGGATTCCCCGACGCTTGGGAATCGCTCCATCGCGCCACTGGCCTGAATCCCAATGGCGATGAAGATGGTGACGGCCATACCAATTTGGAAGAAGCGTTGCTGGGAACGGATCCGCGTAGTGGGTCGGTCCTCTTCGATGGCCGCTTGGTCCCGTTGCCCAATCAACAAGTCGAACTTCGCTTCCCTCACCTGGCACATAAGTCGTTCCGCCTCTACGCGGGCTCTGATCTTGGCAACTGGTCGCCGATCAACACCCCGCCGACCGTGCAAGGAGGGGAGATCGTTTGCACGATTCCGGCGCCGGATCCGCACACCTTCTTTTATGGCACGGTGGATGATATTGATTCCGACGCGGATGGCGTTCCCGATTGGACGGAGGCCTTGCTGGGTTTTGATGTCAATGCCGCCAACAGCATGGGGCGGCCGATGTTGCGAGACTCGACGGGTGACGGCATTGGCAACACGACGGTCTCCGGTGACTACGCTGCGTTCGTGAAACGTTTTGGTGCGGCTGGCGCGTTTTCCTCGGGGAATTCCGGAACTGCGCGCGTGAGCGATGTGGCGGCAGCGCGCTTATTGATTCAGGCATCCTTTGGTCCGACCCGGCGTAGCCTGGCCCGCGTGCGTCAATTGGGGATCACTGGCTGGATCGATGACCAGATAAATCATCAATCGCCGACGCTCCATAAGGCCTACATCGACGAAATCTTCCGCGATTTCAACGGGCCGCGCACGAAGCTCAATTATTCGTTCAATGAGATGAGCGACTTTGTGAACGGTGATAACGTGCAGACGGCATTCGCCCGCGCCGCGATCGGAGGCTCCGATCAACTCCGCCAGCGCGTTGCTTTTGCACTCAGCCAGATTCTCGTCATTTCGCGTGAAGATGGGAATCTTGTGAATCGCCCCCGGGGCCTCTCGAGCTTCTACGACATCTTCGTTGAGAACGCCTTCGGCAATTACCATGATATCCTGCGCCAAGTGACTTTCCATCCCTGCATGGGCCGTTATCTGTCGCACATCGGGAATCAACCGCCGGCACCGGAGATCAATCGTTTCCCCGATGAGAACTATGCTCGCGAGGTGATGCAGCTTTTCACCATCGGTCTCTGGGAACTGAATTCGGATGGCACGCGTCAATTGGACAATCGCGGCGAGCAAATCCCCACGTACAGCAACGAGGAAATCACCCATCTTGCCCGCGTGATGACCGGCTTTTGGTACGGCGGCAACCCGTGGTCCAGTGGCGGATGGCAGGATGAGGATTTCGCGGTGCCGATGGAGGTCCACGCGGAATATCACGACTTCGGTGAGAAGACACTGCTGCGCGGAATGGTCATCCCAAGCCGTATTCCGTCGCACGAGAACGCAGTGCGTGACATGGAGGATGCCCTGCGGATGTTGTTCGAACATCCGAACACCCCCGTCTTCATTGGGAGGGCGCTTATTCAATTCCTCGTCACGGACAACCCCTCCCCGGAGTACGTCCGCCGAAT
>JBMYQZ010000799.1:0-2532 GCA_049601855.1 Limisphaerales bacterium
GCTGCGCACCGGGGAAGGCGATTCTCGCTAACCTCCCGGAGGACGAATGTTCGAAGATCGTGGAAGGTTTCAAGTTCGAGAAGTTCACGGAGAACACCATCGTGAATCGACGCGGGTTGCGGGCGGAGTTGAAGGAGATTCGCGAGCGGGGTTATGCGCTCGATCGGGGCGAAAATTTTGTGGGCATCAATTGTGTCGGCGTGCCGGTCTTGGATCGGCATGGGTATCCGGTGGGAGGGATCACGGTGGCGGGACCATCGTCGCGAGTAGTGGAAGCGAAGTTCGAACCGTTCGTGGAAATCCTCCAAGCGGCGGCGCAACGAATCGCCGGGGAGTTCGATCAATGATGAAGACAACGATTCCAACGCTTCTTTTGTTCCTGCTGGCAAGTGTCACTGGCGTGCGTGGGCAGGCGAAGATCAGCGAAAAACAGGCGGAGTTCTTTGAGACCCGAATCCGGCCAGCACTGGCCGAGCATTGCTACGGCTGCCACAGCACCAAGGCGAAGAAACTGAAGGCGGAGTTGTATCTCGATAATCGCGACGCGGCACTCAAAGGCGGCGAAAGCGGTGTCGTCATCAAGCCGGGCGATCTGGCTGGCAGTCTTCTGATCGGAGCCGTTCGCTATACGGAAGAATCGCTGGAAATGCCGCCAAAGGCCAAGTTGCCGGAGAAGGTGATCGCGGACTTTGAGAAATGGGTGGCTATGGGAGCGCCTTGGCCGACGGCGGGGGATGCTCAGATTGCAGGTAGCGCTGGCGGATATGATTTTGAAAAATTCCGGCGCGAACATTGGTCGTTCAAGCCGGTGAAGAAGCCTGGTTTGCCCGCGGTCTCCAATGCACCTTGGACGCAGCAGCCGATTGATTACTTCGTGCTCGCAAAACTCGATGAGGCAGGAATGAATCCGTCACCAAAAGCGGACAAACGCACGCTGATTCGCCGGGCGTATTTCGATCTGATCGGTCTGCCTCCGACGCCGAAACAGGTGCGGGAATTCGTGTCCGGATCCAAGAGTTGGCCGCTGGTCATCGAAGACCTGCTGGACTCGCCACATTACGGGGAACGCTGGGCGCGGCATTGGATGGACGTGGCGCGATACAGCGATGGACTGGGTGGATTCCTCGACAACGGAACCCTGCCGGAGGCGTGGCGTTATCGAGATTGGGTGGTGTCGGCACTGAATCGTGATCTGCCGTACGACGAGTTCGTCCGGCAACAGATTGCCGGTGACGTCATGTCCAAGCCGAAGCAGACCGCGGCGGCAACGGGCTTCTTTGCGGTGGGACCAACCTACCGTTCCGACGGCGGCGATCCGGAAGCCAAGGCACAGGCTTTGGCGGAGACGCTGAGCGATCGGGTGGACACCTTTTCACGCGGGTTCATGGGGCTGACGGCCGCTTGTGCCCGTTGCCATGATCACAAATTTGATCCGATCACGGCGAAGGACTATTACGCGCTGGCCGGCGTGTTCAAGAACTCCAACGTTCGTGAGTTTCCGCTGGCCGACGCGGCGGTGGTGAAGGTTTATCGCGAACACCAAAAAAAGATCGCCGACCGGGATAAGGAATTGAAACGGGCCAAGCGTGCCCAGACGCAAGCGGGGAAGGATCGGATCAAGGAGTTGCAGGAAGAGATCGCGGCACTCAAGAAATCGGCGCCGGCAAAGTATGATTTCGTTCATGCGCTGGGCGAATCGGGCAAGGTCGATATGAACGTCGCTATTCGCGGGGATCTGCGAAAGAAGGGTGAACTTGTTCCGCGGCGTTTTCTGGAATTGATCGAAGGGGCGCTCGATCGGCCTTACACCAAGGGAAGCGGACGAGTGGAACTCGCAGCATCCGTGGCGGATCCGGCGAATCCATTGACCGCCCGGGTATTCGTGAATCGTGTCTGGCAATGGCACTTCGGCGAAGCCTTGGTCCGGACACCGAGCAACTTCGGCGTGCTCGGTGAGAAGCCGACTCATCCACGTCTGTTGGATTGGTTGACCGCGACGTTTGTGCAGAAGAACTGGTCGATCAAGGAACTGCATCGACTGATCATGAAATCTGCCTCCTACCAGATGAGCAGTGCTCACAACGATGCGAACTTCGATCTGGATGGTGACAATCGTTTCCTCTGGCGGATGAATCCTCGCCGGTTGGAGGTCGAGGTCTGGCGGGACAGTCTACTGGTCGTGAGCGGCCTGCTCGATCACAGTCTCGGTGGCCGGCCCGACAATGAGATTCTGGACAGCAGGCGTCGGACGCTCTACGGCACCGTGAGCCGCAATGGTGATCGTTTCCGCTCGGACAAGTTTCGGCGGACCTTTGATTTTCCGGCGGCCCGCAGCACGAGTGCAGCGCGGACAACCAGCACGGTACCGCAGCAATACCTGTTCATGATGAATAGCAAATTCATCGGCGATTGCGCGAAGGCCTTGACTGCGCGACTGGAGCGGGGCAGTCCCAATACGGACGGTCGTATCAAGCTGGCTTATCAGACCCTCTTTCAGCGCGAGCCAGACGAATTTGAAATCAAAATCGCCCG
>JBMYQZ010000800.1:0-2529 GCA_049601855.1 Limisphaerales bacterium
CCTGGTCTGGCTCAGGTGTTCCCACCCGATGTCGCTGCCGTGTTGATAGCTCTGGCGCCAGGTAAGTTCGACAGCCTGGCGTCCGGCGTTCGCAGTTGCGGCAGCGGCGGCGGCGAATTTGCGCTCGTCGAGGTAATCGACGGACACCGGCACGCCCAGAATATTCACCGTCTCGATGCGGGGCACCCAGTCGAAATCGTTGTCGACCAGAAGCTTGTAGTAACCCTTCAGGGCGGTGAGATAGTGACCGTAGGCATCGCCATGCCCTTGGGGATAGAGATAGGCGGCGTCCTCGGCGTTCACGATGCCATCGGGATCTTCGTTCGGATTCTCCTGAATGTTGTAGTTCAAGGCGTAGACAACCTCACCGGAATCGATGCCGCGGGTGTAGTTCCAGATGAGTCGATTGTAGACCGGGGCGACGCCAACGCCGGGTTGCAGGAAGTCGTCGCGTCCCCGGATCAGCGCAAGTTCCTCCTCGAGAAGGGAGGCGGTTTGTCCCTTGAAGGCGAACAAGGCCGTGGAGATGTCGCCAAGGTTTTGATCGGTCGTCCCGATCCCAATGGTCGGGTTCTGAGCATCGGCCCAGGCCTCGTTGCCGAGCATCATGTAGAGGTCGTTGATGTAACCTGCTGCGAGCAACAACGCGTCGTTCGCGCCGCCGAAGTTGATGCCCGCATCAATGCTCAGGTTCTTGCCCCGGTTGAGGACGGTCTCGTAAATCTCGATGAGTCCTGGCTCATTGATGGAGTTTAGGCTCAAGGCGACGTCGCCCTCCCAACGGGTTCCGGCCTGGGTGATCAGGCTGACTTCGGTGTTCACCGAGTTGTTGAACAGATCGGTGATACGTTGATTGAAGGGGTTGATGCCCGCGAGAACGCGCTTGATCCAGCCCTCCGCGAGGCGGGGCTCAGTCCAGTCCGACCATTGGTTGTAGAGGGGATGTGCGTCGTCCGTCGGGCGGTAGCGCATGATCAGGTAATTGTCCACCAGCACCTCGATACCGGCGCCGCCCAAGGTGTAGCGCGGGATGTCATTTCCGGAGGTGAGATCCTGGTAGCCGCCGGGCAGGTCCTGTGGTGGCAGGCCGTCGACGGGCGGGGCGATCTTCCACTCGTATTCATAATCCTGGAACTGGCCGGCAAGATCCGCGGTGTGTTGGAAGGTAATGAGTTCGCTGAGCGGATTAGGTGAGGTAAGGACCTTCATTTCGCCGGGGTAGAGTCCGCCGCCAACGCGGATGACGTGGATCGATACCGGTTCCTCGGCAGGCGTGAAGGCCTCGCCATTGCCGGTAATGAAGGTCACATAGCCCATGCCGGGGCCGCCGGCGCTCAAGGCGTAAGAGTCCACGGCCACATCGTCGTCGAGAACTTCGGCCAAGGCGCTTATTCCGGGAGTTGTGGTGTTGTCCTCATCAGGAATGTATGTGCCGAGCACAGCCGGGTTTTCGATGAACGGTTCCATGGGTGTCGCAAGGGCGAGAACAAGATCATCCCATTTTGAGTAATCCGTGTCCGTCGCGGGGACGAGGTCCTTCACCGTTTCAAGATCGGTGTCTCCCAGCACGTTGAGCAGAACGTATTTCTCTCCCAAGATCTCATCCTTATATTCACCACGGAAGACCAGTTGACCCTTTTCACCGCGATTGGGATCAAAGAAGAGCCTTTCGATGAGATGCGGCGGCAGGTTGGGGAAGTAGACGAACCCCTGATTGAGTTCTGTCCTTAATCCGGCGGGCAGGGCGTCCAATCCGGCTGCGACGAGGTCGCTGGTCTTTTCGCGGGTGGGATCGTGGAGGGTGACGCTGGCGTCGGCCGCGGTGATGTCGGAGGCGATGGACTGCTGGTAGAGAACCTGCACGCTGCTCTGGCCTCGGACGGCGGGCAGACCGTTCTTGGCTCCCAATAGCGTCTCGCCGAATTGCAGCGTGGGCGTGACGGCCGGCCACGCGGGACGGTAGACGATTTCGAGTGACTCCGTGGCCTTGTCATGCGGCGCGCCAATGTAGCCATTGGCCCCGTCAGGTTTGCGGAGATAAGGCACGACGGTTCCGACAGCTGGCGGGTTGTTGATGCCGGGCCATTCAAAGCCTTCCAAGGTCTTGTAGTAGAAGCGCATGGTGAAGCTGTTGGTCGCTTTGGGCGACAATGCGAGGTAAGGCGGGCGACCTGTGTAGGTGACAGCTTGCCCGGCGTAGTCATTCTGGCTGGTGATGGCCAACGGCCCTTGGGTGACGGACGTTCCGCCGGAAGCCACGACATCAAGCATGAGCGTCAGATTGACGGCGCTGCCATCGCTGGTATCGGTGATGACAAGATTGACGGTATTTGCTCCTTCCGCGGTGGGCGTCCCGGTCAGGTAAAGGCCGTCCGGCGCAAATTCCAATCCTGCCGGGAGCGCGGCGCCGCCCATCGAGGACAGGGTAAGCGTGTTGATGCGCCGGGACACGTGGATGTGATACGAGAAAGGCTCGTTCACTACCGCCGTGGCGTTTGGCAACGCGTCGAAGACCTTGTTGGTTTCATT
>JBMYQZ010000801.1:0-2520 GCA_049601855.1 Limisphaerales bacterium
GCTTGATTCCGTTGTTCGGCATCTTGGGCCGTTCCCATAGGAACCGATTGTAAAACACCCGGGCGGCAATGCTGTTGTCGATCAAACGACCGCGACGATACCAGGCATTCAAGTGAGAGTAGTCGGATTCAAACGCCTCGGGCGTCTGATGATTCGCAAACAGGTCGTTGATTGCGTGATAGATCAACACGTAGTCGAAGTCGTGCTGATGGAAATAGCGATCGTATTTGATGCAACTGCTGCGACTGGTGTGCATCGGCAGCCCCACGCTGATGACGGAAACGTTGCGTTCCGTGAGCGGCTGCAAGGCTTTCTGAATCTCCTCCGCCATGCTCAGGTAGAACATCACGGATCCGCCCAAACATAGGATCCTGATCTCCTCCGGATCATTGCGGTTGACCGGCAGAACGGCTCCGGTGAATCCCTCCGAATTCAGCCGCACACCCTCCATCATGGTATTCGGTTCGGCCCGCCAGCCCAACAGTTTGAGTTCCCGATTACCCGTTCCCAATTGTCCGACGAAAACCAACCCGCAAAGCAGTTCGATCAACAGCAAGCCCAGTCCGGTCGACAAGAGCAGGGTTGTCAGGACGAATACCTGCCGCCGCCTTCGCCGAATTGCCACGCTGGTTGTTCTCCCGGCGGCCACGGACCGCATCACAAGCCAGCACGAATGCGAGGACAAGGACAATTCGCGACCGGTCTATGCGGATGGGGATAATCCATGTATTTATTCGAGAATCTTTCTCTTGATCTCTGGCAGTTTTGCCGACTTGGGCAGGTCCGGGAAAATCTGCCAGAGTCGATCAGGCTGTTGGCTCACGCCCGTACCATCGATGAAAAGCCATTTCGCACCAGGGCGTTCCCGGATGCAGACGAGGTAGTTTTGGGACCAGACCTTGCGGCCTTGCATGACGATTATCGCTTCCTTGGGCAGGAAACACAATTGTCCCGCCTCGATCTCGAACAGGCGTCCCGGTTTGCCAAGACTCTCCTTCTCGAACCGAAGTCCAATGGAGTCAAATGTGGAGAACGCCTTTCGCGTGACTTCAGCAAGCTTCTCCTTGCCGCCAGCCAATTTCGCGATGCCTGGATGAGTAGTCTCCACCACGGTCTTCCAGTCCTTCTCCTTCATGGCCGTAAAGATCTTGGAGGCGGCTTCCGTCAACGCCGTTGATTCCTTGGTGGTCAGTTCTGCAGCGGATGCTCCAAGGCTGGAACTCTGAATGGCGAGGATGAGGAAGAGGAAATACGTTGTGACTTTCATGATTCAAGATCCGGAGTCCAGTTGCGTCCTTGGGCGAGGATGTCGAGTCCGGTGAGGATGCGGGAGAGTCCGTCCAATTCGTAGTCCTCGACGTAGCCGTCATCCATGATCTCGTGCAGGACGTAGAAGACCGCCTCGCCCGGCCATTGGGTGCGGGCTTCTTCCATGCCGCCGATGAAGCGTGCGAGTCCGATAAGATCGTCCTTCGTTACCCGGCCCTTCTGCTGAAGTTGCCGGATGTACTGAACGGTTGCCTGGTGGTGTTCGGTCATGGTGCGAATTTAATCTTCGAGTTCGGCTTCCAGGATGCGCCGCAATCCGGCGCGAAACACGGGTTCAATCGCCTTGGCGCAATCGGGGCTGGCCCCGTAACCCCAGCGGTCATTGCCGAGGTGGTAGCTGTATTTTTCGAGTTGGCCTTTTTCCGCCGGCACAAAAACGCTGCACCATTCGGTCTTTCCCTTGGCGATCACTGCCTCGATCCCGTCGATCTTCAACAGCTTCCAAGTCCCGACGGGATCGAAGCCTCTGCCTCCGGCACTCGCTCTCTTGATGAGCCCTCGCATTTGCGAGGGCCAATCGGCCATCACTTGTGGATTCGCCTTCGCCAAGGCGAGCAGATTCTCGACGATGCAGGAACAACCGCGCCCTGGTGAACGCTCAGCGAACTCACCCCTCGCTTTGTTCCAATTCTCGCAACGACATTCGTGATGCACCAGGTGCATGACCGCGTGTGGATCCTCGAGTCGTTCACGCACGGCATCGATTTCCAACTCCGGCAGCTGGAAATCGGAAAGTTCATAATGCACCTCGTCCACCGGCTTCTTGGTAACCACGGTGTCCCCCTCCAAAGCGGCCGTCGCGCCGGCACAGATGACGTCGATTCCCGAAAGCACGTGGATCAAGGCCTGACGTTCGAAGTCATCCACCTTGCCGTCGTCGAGCACTTCCCGCAGCACCTCGTAGATGGCAATGCCCGGCCATGAGGTGCGCGCCTCCAGGTTGTCGTTCATGAACACGGCGAGCTGAATGACCTCGTCATCCGTAACCACGCCGTCCGCGGCAATCTCGCGTATCACCGCCAATGTTTCTTCCTTCGCCTGCATCTCCGGAGCACCATGGCCAACAACACCGGCCACGGTGGCCGTGGCAAGATCCAGCGCGGCGTCATGCGCCTCGCTAACGCCAACGGCGATGGCGGCCACACCACCCACGAGATGATGTGCGCCGTCGGCTACGGTCTTGTCGAGGGC
>JBMYQZ010000802.1:0-2514 GCA_049601855.1 Limisphaerales bacterium
CGTCTTTCGCAACGTCGGCCGAGCCCTGGTCGTGACCACGATCATCCTCGTGATCGGCTTTTCGATCCTGAGCCTGTCGCCTTTCCGACTGAACTCCTGGATGGGACAGCTCACCGCCATCGTGATTGTCTTTGCGCTGATTGCCGACTTCATCATGCTGCCGGCGCTATTGATCACTTTTGATCGCGGCTATCACATCGACGCCAACAAACCGAAGAAAGAAGAACCGGTTGCCGAAAAAGCAGCCATTGCCTGAGGGAAACAATGAAGACTACTGCCACACTCACCTTGCTCGCCCTGGCCACCCACATCTGGGCCGGTCCGATCGAAGACGCCAAGACTCCCGAAGCCAAGGGGCTCGCGATCGCCATCGCCGCCGATCAGGCCGACGAAGGTTGGAAGGACTGGAGTGCCGACGCGAAAATGACGCTGAAGAATCGCCGAGGTCAGACCAGCAGTCGCCAGATGCGCATGCAGGCACTGGAACAGCAGACCGACGGTGACAAGCGCCTCATCGTGTTCGACTCACCGCGCGACGTGAAAGGAACAGCCTTCCTCGTCTTCACCCACAAGCAGGGGAATGACGACCAATGGCTCTTCCTACCCGCGTTGAAACGCGTGAAGCGCATTGCCTCCAATAACAAGGCTGGCCCTTTCGTTGGAAGTGAATTTGCCTACGAAGACCTCAGCTCACAGGAGGTGGAGAAATACACCTACAAGTATCTGCGCGATGAAACGGTCGAAGGAATGGATTGCTACGTCATCGAGCGATATCCAGAGGATCGCAAGTCCGGTTACACGCGCCAAGTTGTCTGGTTCGACAAGCAGGAGTTTCGCAACCTCAAGACCGACTACTACGACCGCAAGAAGGCCTTGCTGAAGACCTTTATCGCGAAAGGCTATCGTTCCTACGGGAAAAACTTCTGGCGCGCCGATTCGTTCGAAATGGTCAACCACCAGACCGGCAAGAGCACGATCCTGAGCTGGAGCGAATACGAGTTCACCAAGGGTCTGCGCGCGAGCAATTTCAACAGCAGTCGATTGAAGAACGTCCGTTGATGATTAAACGCACGGCCATCGACGTAGCAGCGAGCGTGAGCGAGCGGATTGGGTGCATGCGTGATTATGCTCGCTCAAGCTCGCTGTTACGGGTCTGCACTGCGCTGCTCTTTTCCGGGTTCGTCGCCGTGGGAGAGGAAAAGGAATCACACTCCTTCTTTCGCGATTGGGATATCACCGGCTTCGTCGAAGCGGAGACCCGCTTCTTCCAACAATCCCCCCTGGACCCCGCGCAGCATTCAAACGTCGGCTTTTCCTTCGCCTCTCAACCCGAGTTCTATCGCGAGTGGAGTGACGGTGACTACCGCTTCCTTGGCAAGCCGTTCTACCGTTACGACTTGCGCGATGATCAACGATCCCACTTCGACCTGCGTGACTTCTACATCCAACACGTCGCCGATCAATGGGAATGGAAGGCGGGTGTGTCGAAAGTCTTCTGGGGCGTAACCGAATCTCAGCATCTCATCGACGTGATCAACCAGGTCGACTTCGTGGAGAACTTCGATTTCGAAGATCGTCTCGGTCAACCCATGGTCAATCTCACTCGCCTGAGCGATTACGGCACGATCGATCTGTTTTATCTTCCCTACTTTCGCGAACGTACCTTCGCCGGGCCGGATGGACGTTTTCGCACGATTCCCTCTGTGGACACCGATGCCGCTGTCTACGAATCATCTTTGCGCGATTGGCATCCGGATGCCGCCATCCGCTGGTCGCATGTCCTCGGCGCCTTTGATCTCGGCGTCTACTGCTTCCGCGGCACCAGCCGCGATCCGATTCTCGAACCCATCGCTGGCGGCACACGATTGCGTCCGGTCTACAACCTGATGCACCAGGTCGGCCTCGATGTGCAATGGACCCACGAAGCCTGGCTCCTGAAATTCGAAGGCCTCCATCGCTCCGGTCGCGGGCAGCAATTCCAAGCTTTCGCCACCGGCTACGAATACACCTTCTACCAACTCTTCGGCTCCAATATGGATCTCGGCGCCTTGACCGAATACCACTACGACAGCCGCGGCACCGCAGCGCTAACCCCCTTCAATCAGGACCTCTTCTTCGGTGGCCGTCTCACCTTCAACGACGAACAAGACACCGCCGTCCTCGCCGGCGGCTTCTGGGATCACGACAACGACAGTGCCGCCATCCGCTTGGAATTCGAACGCCGCCTTGGCAACAGCTACACCCTCGAAATCGAAGTCCAGAAATTTCTCCAATCCGCCCCCACCGACCTCTTCCGCACCTTCCGTCGCGATAGCTTCGCGGAGATAAGTCTACGGCGGTATTTCTGATCACCACCGTTCGCCTCGAATCGGTGGATCCGAAATCCGCAACCTCCGAGTGCGAGCAGGTGGCCTTCCACGATCAATTGTCCCTTCATTCATTTCCAACTGCCGGTTTAGGACTAGGGCGTGTTCGAAAACTTGAAAAAGCCAAAGATCGGGCTTGTACAAATTC
>JBMYQZ010000803.1:0-2512 GCA_049601855.1 Limisphaerales bacterium
TCGGCCGAACTGATAGGTCAAGGCGACGTGATGCCAGACCGATTTGGGGCCGAAGGTGAGCGTCGAATTCCAGCGATGCCAGGTCTTGGCCTTGGTGGCAAAGAGGAAACTCAGCTTGCTGGTGGTTCCGGATGAGGCGATGCGCAGGGACCAGTTTTGATTATCCTTGGCAAACTTGGGATCGCTCGTGCGTCCCTTGCCGATGATGTAGGCGGCTACGCTTGCCGGCAATTTGTCCGGTTTGATCCAGGCCTCGATGGTGATGGCGTCGCCGTTGCGAAACTTGAAGGGGCTCTTGGGTCCAAACGTGTCGGGAAGTTGCAGACGCGTATTCTTGCCATTCAGATAAATGGCCGTGTTGGTTGTCGATTGGTTGGCGAATTCTGGGGAGCGAGGACCGGGTTGCTTGAACCGGATTCCTGGAAAAGTCTTCAATTCATGAGTATCCGTTCCATCGAAACTCCAGCGGACCGGTTGCGCTGCGTGAACGACGCCGAGGGCGAAGAATAGAAAAAGAATTGCCGCGCCAGATTTCAACGCCGCAACTCTAAGGGAATCGGAGTCGGAGAGCACTACTTCGCTGACGACTTTTTCTGTTCGGCAATGATGTTACTCAGCGCCTTGGTGATTTGGTTCAATTCTTCGGCCGAAGCGTCGGTTCCGGCGAATGAATCCCGGACCTTGCCGATATAGAATTTGGTTTCGGAGTCGCTGAACCCGGCTGCCCCCATCGTGATGAGAAGAGCCTCGGAAAGTTGCTTTTGCTTCGAGTAGGAGAGCTTGTACTTGTTGACGGCATCCGCCACCGTGTAGCTGATTTTGGTGATCGCTTCCGGGCTGACCTTGGCACCACTCGCGTCGGCGGCCGAAACCATGCCGGCAGCGAGCTTTTCGCGATGCTCGTCGCCCAGTTCACGTTTCATCTTGATGAACGACAAGGCGGATTGAATCTGACGAATCGGTGTCTTGGTGCGATTGGGAATTCGGGTCGGAGTTGGCCGGTAGGTGCGGGTGGCACTGGTGCTGCCACCGCCACCGGACTGCTGGCCGGTCTTGGGCGGGGCCTTCTGACCAGCGACGCCGCGGGCCGATTTCTTGATGGCGGCAGCGGCTTGGGAAAAGCCTTCGAGCTGGCTGGATAAGAGGAACAATACGGAGAGAAGGAGGGCTTTTTTCATGGAGGATCAGAAGTTAACCCAGCGAGTGTTTCACGGATCGGTCCGCTGTCAATCGCCCAAGAACGGCGGGGGGTATTCGTGTATTCGTAAGTGAGGGTTGGTGTGAGGCGTGGATCGCGCCGAAGTCCCGTCCTTCCGGCATCTTGCCGGGAGTTCCAACTGCAGCGTTCGCTCCAGACTGGTGCGAACATCTGCTGGCAGGATTCGATCCCACCAACCCGGGTCATGCGCAAGTGCTCCCGGCAGGATGCCGGAAGGACGGAGCTTCGGTGCACCGCGAACAATCCTCAGTTCCGAACGCACCCAGAACGGCGGTGGAGAGTGACGATCGAAGCTACTTCGCCTTCAGCTTGCCTTGAAAATACTTGATCAGGTCATTGACCGTGACGAGTTTCTCGGCGTCCTCATCCGCGATCTCGATCTCGGTGGCCATGATGATCTCCACCGCGTCGAGATCATCAGCGCCCAGGTCGCGGATAAACTGGTGCTTGGGTTGAATCTGAGAGGCCCGCTTGTTGAGGATTTCGGCGACTTCCTTCACCGCGCGTACAGTCACCTCGTCCTTCTTCGACCAATCGACGGATTTGGCGGATCCGGACGGTTTGGCGGTGTTGGATTGAAGGGAATCCAAGACACTGCTGAACACCTTGAAGGCTCGCTCTTTACGGTTGGGCAAGGTCCACGCGATGACTTGTTGAAAAGCGGTGTCGGTTTCGACCGTGGTGTGGAGGTAGGCAATCTTGTTGTTGTCCACGCTGCCGGTAATCTCGTGTTGGACGGCGTCCATGCCGTTGAGTTGATACTTGCGCGGGGCGTTGCGGTGACTGCCTTTCAAGTTGGACAAGATTAGATCGGAGGTGAGCTTCGCGTGTTCGTCCAAGGTGCCGAAGAACTCGGTCTTCAAATCTGGAAGAACGATCAGATATTCTTCACGGAAGGGGTTTCCGAACTGAAGGGTGGCATCCTCGTGGAGGTCTTGTCGGGGTTTCCAGTGCGAGGGCACGTTCATGGTGAGAAGTCCATCGCTGGTCTTGGTGGGGACGCTCTTGCCGCTCCCGGCAAAACCATCTTTGAATTCCGACATGAATCCGTGAGCGACCCCGAGGGCAATCAGGGTGGTGGGGATGCCGGAAAGTGTTGCGCCCATCAACCAGTCGTCGCTCTTGTTCTTGCTGAACTTGACCAAGGACAGGATGAACATCATCGGGTCCGAGTCCGATGGGCGTGATCGGGAAGATTCAGAAAGCCTGACCGAACAGATAGCCGGCATTACGAGCGTCCTCGGGGGACGCAGCAGCGAGAAGTGTTTCCATGATTCTTTAGAGACCGAACCC
>JBMYQZ010000804.1:0-2508 GCA_049601855.1 Limisphaerales bacterium
CAAGCTGACCCAATGGAGTGCATTCCTCCGCAAGAGCGGATTGGCAGCGACGGAACTATCAACGGTCATCGATGAACTCCGCGCGTTTCTCACCGATCTTTTTGAGGACTGGAAGACGTGATCAACGGGCGCGGCCCACAGCCACAAACATCATCAGGACCGCCTCAGAATTTCCTGACAAATCCTGACAACTTGCCTTCGGAAATAGCGTAGTCATCTTCGGTCTGGCAAAGTTCCGAATGTGTTGTAACCTCCTTGTATATGCTGTTTTACGCTGATTTTATGATGAATCGGCGAAGGCAGGGACGCGGATTCGATTCCCTTCACCCGCTCCACTCCCCAAATCTTCTGTTGCCAATCACTTACGACCTATTACAGGTCGTCACCGTCACAATTCTTCACCTCTTTTTCGTGCCATCTGTTGGCAAGGGAATTCACACGGCAAGAACCGGATCTGATACTACCGGCTTTTCAGGGGGGCGCTGGCGACGATGCGGCCTTGTTCGAGGATGAGGCCGTGGGTCATGCACCGGGGGAGGTCTTCGTGGTGGTGGGTGACCATGATGAGGTTGGTCTTCAGGCGACAGATCTTTTCCAACTGCCGATCCAGGGCCTGGCGAATGCGGGGTTCGAGGCCGTCGAAGGGTTCATCCAGAATGAGGAGTTCGGGTTCGTGGACGAGGGCGCGGGCGATGAGGATGCGGCGGAGTTCGCCGTAGGAGATCGAGGTCACGCCACGGTCGGCGAGTTCGCGGAGTTCGAAGAGGTCGATGAGTTCGTCGACTTTCTTGCGCTGCTTCTTCGTCAGGCGATCGTAGAGGACGTGGCCGCCGAAGAAGCCGGTGGCAATGGCGTCACTGCCGCTGAGTTCCTCCTTGAAACGCATTTGGAAATCCATGGAGACGAAGCCAACGCGTTGGCGGATTTCCCAGAGGGTGTGGCGCCGGGTTTCGTTGAAGCGTTGGACGATGCCGCCGAGGGCCTGGTGGACTTCGCCTTGGAGGAGGCGGAGGAAGGTGCTCTTGCCGGCGCCGTTGTGGCCGAGGACGGCCCAGTTGTCGCCGACACGCATCTCCCAATTCAGATCGCTGAGTGTCCATTTGCGGCCTTGCCAGACGCCGGCGTTCTTGATGCAGAAGAGGAAGGGCTTCTTGTCGGTGCGTTGGCGGGGACGACCGATGAGTTTTTCAAAGGGGCTGGTGTCGCCGCTGCGTGACTTGGTTTTTCGAGCGCCGATGGGTTTCTGGCTGTCGACGGTGCCGGACTTGAGTTTGAGGACGTGGGTGAGTGAGGGGATGAATTCCTCGCGCCGATGCGTGGCCATGATGATCTGCGTTTCGCGGCGGGCGATTTCGTCGACCCATTCAAGCAGGCGGCGGCGGGTTTTCGTGTCGAGTCCGTCGCAGACCTCGTCGAGCAGGAGGACTTTGGGGCGACCAACCAAGGCGCGGGCAACAAGCACCTTGCGCAGTTCGCCTTGCGACAGGGTCTGCACGTCGCGCTTCATGAACTCGTCAATGCCGAGTCGCTTGACCAATTTGCGAGCGAAGGTTTTCTGGCTGCGAGTGAGTTCGCGGTAGAGGTAGTCAGTCCCGTGAAAGCCGGTGAGCACGATGTCCCAAGCGGTGCGTTCCCATTCAATCTGGAGGTAACGTTCCTGTTGCTCGGGAGAGACGAACGCGATCTCCTCCTTCGCGAAGACCGGGCTTTGGGAGGAGCGCTCGGGCCAATGATACCAGCGTTCGCCGCGATCGGGGTCGGGCGGGATGTCACCGCGCAGAAGTTTCAGGAAGGTGGTCTTGCCGCAGCCGTTCGGGCCGAGCACGACCCAGTGTTCGCCATCGCGGAGTTGCCATGTGAAGTCGCGCAGGATCCGGCGGCCTCCAAGGGAGGCACTGACGTTTTCGAGTTGGATGCGTGACTTGCCGGCCATCTTAAAACTCGCGGACCTGGAACTCGCTCTCGAACCAGAGCCCGTTGTACTCGAACTGCATGCGCGGGGGATCGAAGCGGCCGAGGAAAAAGGTCACGTCATTGCGCGCCCCGGTCAGGCCTTCGATCTCGGCGATCATTTCCTCGTCCAGTTGGAGGATCTGATAGCGATTCTTACGCAGCTTGGCCTTGTCCATCTGGTGCACGAGGTTGTCGACGGCGTCCTGTGAGCTGCGGACGATCCAGATCTCGCCCTCATGAACCTTCACGGCGAGCTTGTTGAGTTTCTTGGTGGTGACCTCGCCGCACTCGGCCCAGAAGGCGGGTTGCATTTGATAGTCGAGTTGAACGAGGTCGGGGACGAAGGGGATGTATTCGTCGTGCAGGTCGGTCTGCATCTGGATCCGATCGCGATAGAGGATCAGGTAGCCAAACAGACGTTGCAGCACTTCGACGGCGGTCTCCTCTTCTTTCTGTACAATGATGATCTTGCTCGGCAGTTCACGCTGCCGATCCTCACTGGACAGGTTGAAGACGAATTTCGAAACCATGGGGTTTGGCGCTGCATCGGATGCC
>JBMYQZ010000805.1:0-2091 GCA_049601855.1 Limisphaerales bacterium
TTCGAGCGCCCTATTTGGCGCGCCTACCCGCCGCACTTTTCGGGCGGCGTTTACACACAGCCAATTGGCCGAGGAAATTACCCAGAACGTGTTCGCCATCCTGGCCCGGAAGGCGAGTTCGTTGCGTCGGCATCCGGCGCTGATGGCGTGGATCTTCGAGACCACCCGGCTCGAGGCGGCCCGCGCCCTGCGAACCGAGAAACGCCATCAACGCAGAATCGCCGCGCTGTCCAGCGAGGCCAAATCCCAAGAAGACATGCCCTCACCCACCACCGAAACCGAACCCGCCTGGAAGGACATCTTGCCCGAGTTGGATGATGTCCTCGATCGCCTGCCGCGGAAGGACCGGCAGGTTGTTCTGCAACGCTTTTATGAAGGCAAGAAGTTCAGCGAGATCGCGGGTGCCAACGGCCAGACCGAAGGTGCCTGCAAGATGCGCTTGAAGCGCGCCTTGGAGCGGATCTCCGGTCTGCTGAGAGCGCGTGGGATGACTTTCTCTTCCACGATCCTGGTCACGGCCTTGGGCAGTGAACTGTCCCAATCCGCTCCCATTGCGAATGTCGCGGCGATTGCGCCCAAGGCTCTGGCGGCATCGTCAACCGTTCCCATCACCACCCTGATCTCAAATTCCCTGCAAACCATGAGTGCCATGAAAACCGCCGCCGTAACCGCCGCCTCCGTTGTTGTGGTCGCGGCCGTTCCCTATTCGCAACAACGCGCCAAGGCAGCGCGCATCCAGTCGGAACTGCAAACCATCGCCCAGCCACAAGTCGTCGCGACTGAAAGACCGGCCGAGCGCCCACCATCGAAATCGGCGAAACGACAGCAGGCGCGTGCTGCCAGAAATCAACCCATGGCGAATGCCCAGCCGCGCACCGCCGAAAGCCTGTTGGCTTCGATGGATAGCCCGGTCGATTACCGCGCGCTCATTCGACGCTTGATGGAGTTTTCCGGGAACTCGGACGCCTTGGCCAACAACCTGGTTTGGAGCCGGGTTCAGCGAATGAATCAGGAGGAAAGAATTGAGCTCGTTCGCGCGTTGAAAAAGTTTCCGATGCCGCGCATTACGAAAGACAGTGTGGCGGACAAGATCTTCGGCCTTTCCCAGATGACTTATCCGGAAATTCTGGAAGTTCAACTGATCTTTGGAAGAGCGTCGGGAATCATGGAGCCCTTGAAGAAATGGGCTGCCAGCGACCCGGACGGGGCTGTTGGTTGGTTTTGGGAGAAACGCGCCACCGGCGAACTGACTCCCGGGTTTGGGTTGATGAACAACGCGGTCGACAAGAGTTTGGTGTCCGATCTCATCTGGGTTCTGGCCGAATCGGACACGGGCAAAATGTTGGCCTTCTACCAGGAGATGCCACGAGAGGAGCTGAGCTATTCCCATAGGAGGCATGTGGCGCAGCTGGCCCTGAAACACGACTTGGAGACCGGCGAGCAAAATGCCGTAAGACTGCTCGAGGGTCACGACGGCGACGATCTGGAGCCGCTTCTCATCGGGGTTCTGGGCGTGCATTTGAGTCGTCGATCTCTTGACGAAGGGATGGCTCTGGTGGACAAGTACAACCCCAAGCCGAAAGCCCGTGAAAAGTATCTCGCCCGCATCGTCCAAATGGGTGGGCTTCCCGCCAATGACATCGGGATTGGCTACGATTGGCTGTTGGCCAACGTTTCGGAGGCGAAAGCGCCGGCGTTTATGCGGAAAATGATCAGCACCGCCAATCCGATGGCGAGGAAGTACACACTCGACTGGATCAAAGGCCAGGCGCCGGGCGAGCTACGCGATCAATGCCTCGTTGGCTGGGTCAAACGCGACGCCTGGCGCTACGGTGAATCGATGCCAACTGCCGACCTGATCGCGGATCCCGAGCTTCGCTCCGAGGCTCGGAGATCGATCAAGAAACGTTGGGACCAAGAGGATCAGGAGAAGAAAGCTCCCCATCTTTCCGCCGATCTGGTTTGGCAGCTGAAGAACCTGTAACCACCCACTCACGAGTATCATGAATCGTCCCTTCTGGTTCACCCTGATTGTCTCCGGCACCATCTGCCTCGGCGCCACGCTGAGGCAGTCCGCAAAGACGAGCGAAT
>JBMYQZ010000805.1:2101-2503 GCA_049601855.1 Limisphaerales bacterium
AATGGCAGCAACGACTGGCCGCCGCCCAGACTCAACCCAAGTCCCCTCTCAAGCAACCGCAGGTCCAAGCGCCGGCGGCCGACGAACCCACGCTGGAGACGATCGAGAAAAACGACCAGGAAGCGTCCGCGAAACGAGTTCAACGCGTCTCGTCTGAGGTGATCAAGATGCAACCGAACACCCTTCCCATCTCTCCGCTGTTGACCAAGACCAACCTGACGCCCACGGAATGGGTCTCGGTTGATTGGGGCATGGTCGAAGCGGAGCACCTGAAGAGTTTCCCGGATTTCCTCCAATCCGTCGAAGGCCTCAGCGCCGACGAGTTGATCGCGGTTGCCGAATCACTTCCGCGTAACCATGCCGGACATTGGCGGAGGAGTTCGAAAGTGCCGCCCGCGACGA
>JBMYQZ010000806.1:0-2502 GCA_049601855.1 Limisphaerales bacterium
CCGCGCTGGTTGCCAGGGCGGAGGTCTTGAAAAAGGAACGACGAGAAGTTTTCATAGAGATAATGCAGGTTCTCGGGGAGGCCTGTGGGAGTCAATGATTCGTTGGCACTTGCGCGACGATCCGCAGCGGGCCGCCCGAGCCACCCTTGATCTTCATCGGCAATGCCACCACGAAGCTGCCGGTGGCGGGAAGAGAATCGAGGTTGGTCACGTTTTCGAAGGCGGGGATGTTCTTCTTGAACAGGATTCGATGGCTCGCAAAGAGCGTGGATTGGCCGTAATCAATGCTGGCAGTATCGATGCCCACCGCAGCGATGTTGCGATCGTCCACGAGCCATTGAGCCGCCTCCGGCGACAGACCCGGGAAATGCAGTTTGGGAACGGCCTCCGGTCCCCGTTCATCGGTGCCGAGGTAGGATTTTCGATTTGGCCAATGCCGATGCCAGCCCGTGTTCAGCAACAGGATGGAACGATTTGGAATCCGGCCATGTGTTTCTTCCCACGCACGAAGATCGGCGACCGCTACCTGATAGTCAGCGTTGCCCTTCACGGTGTTCGGGAGATGCACCACCACGCCAGGAGCGATCAACTTTTCCAGCGGAATCTTCTCCGTGGTCATGCGGTCATTGGCGAAATGGATGGGCGCATCCAAGTGCGTGCCCCCGTGTTCAGAAGCCTTGTACTCGTAGGATGCGTAGAAGTAGCCCTTCGGCGTCATCCCCTTGAAATCCAGGGTGTGTTCGAATCCATTGGCGGTGGGCCAGTAGATCGTGTCGAACGAGAATTCGTGGGTTAGATCAACCCAACGGCCTTGATCGGAGGGGGCGTCAGATTTCTGGGAGGTGACGCAGCCGGCAAGGAACACGACGCAGACGCATGTCAACGACAGGGGGCGCAAGTTCATCGGCACACATTCCCGCACGGCGAGCGCGAGGAAAAGAGCCGAATTGTGTGGTTCAGAGAATACTCGCCGCCCGTTTGTACGGGATGGTGGCATGGCAGATCGAATCGGCGCTCGGGGAGTCGGATTGAGCCGGCGAGCGGAAACAGATCTTGAGCGCAATCAATTCGGAATCTGAATTCCGCAGCACGGTCTCTCCGTCCTTCACCTTGAGTGCGAAGGGTGGGGTGTCTGAATGCGCATAGGTGCAAATCATTTCGGATCGGAGCATTCGCTCATTGATGCCTTCGATGCGTTGGAGATAAGGCCGGTTCTCAAAGGTTCGCATCCGGTCCTCGACAAACTCGTATTCGTTGGCCATCAGAAAGATGCGAATCGCGGAGCCTGTTTGAAGAGTTCCTTCGGAGGCGATGGTGAAGTCACCACCATGATGCTCGCCGATCTGGAGATGGGTTGATCTGCTGATCTCGTCCTGCATCTGCATGAACGTCTTGCGAAGCTGCTTGGCACGATCCGGTTCCTCGGAGTTCGTTCCCGGCGCCTGATTGAAACGCAGACTGTAGAGGACGCCACCTGAGAGGGTGATGCCGATGGCGAAGATGATGAGAATGTCGGTCAGGATTCCGCCGTCCCGGAGCCATGTGCTTGGTGATTTGTTCGATAGCATCGCGTTGCTGAGCCGTGTTCTACTCGTCACGAGCTTAGGTCGCGGAGGGAACGCGAGCACCGCGGAGATCTACGTAATCGCCTGAGTGGAGGCGTCTTCTGCCCGAATATCCGGGTGATTACCTAGATGTGGCCGCTCCTTGAGGGCTATTTCCAGTGCGATGTCAGGGGACCGTCGTTGCCAAAGACGGGATCGGCGCTTGGTAGCGGAACTGCGGCAATCGCCGTGGAGACGCCGGCCGGCCGCGAGCCACCACGCTGTGTGTCGGGTGTTTGTCCCCGCGGATAGGAGCCGACGACAGCGAAGTCAGCCGAGCCTCCAAGCTTTTGATGCCCCACGCCAGCCGGTAGAACGACGACATCGCCCGCTTCAACTCGCTGCAGCGTTCCATTCACACCACCGAGCCGAACATCGGCGTGTCCGGAATAGCAGCCAAGAACTTCGTGGGCGTCACTGTGGTAGTGCGGATAGGAAAAGACGCCATTGCGCCAGCTGTCTGGCCAATCGTTTTGCGCAAACAAACTCTCGATGAGCGCCGCGTCCACGTGATTGGGGTCGATTGCGCCCGGATAATAGAGCAGGGGAAGACGGTTGTTGGGGATATCACCATCGTCCCGGAAATGACGAGCGATTGGTTCCACGGACTGAAGATGATGTTTGGCCGATCCCATTTCTCACAGCCTAGGCGCAAAACTTCGCGAGCAACAGCAGAAGAAAATTACGAGTCAACTACAACTGCCTTCGTTGCGTCCTGGCCGACGCGTGACTAAGGCGCGTTTCTGCTATCTTCTTCCCGTCGTATTCGCTTCCAACTAAGTTCTGCCGATGGCAGTTCGCACCGCGCAATTGATCGGGATCATGATCTTCTTCGGTCTGCTGCGACTAGGGCGTGTTCGAAAACTTGAAAAAGCCAAAGATCGGGCTTGTACAAATT
>JBMYQZ010000807.1:0-2494 GCA_049601855.1 Limisphaerales bacterium
GGGAACGCCGGCGCGGAAGAGGAGAAGCCGGAGAGCGCGCCCGCTCCCCGCGCCTTTCGTGAGCAACTGGACAAGGCGATCATCGCCTCGGCCAAACTCCAATCCGCGCTCGCTGCCGACAAGCAGCCGACCGAAGCAGAAGTCACCGCCTTCGCGAAGGCCGTTGCGACCATTGACATGAAACTGCTGACCGGCCCCGGACATATGGACTGGATGAAGCAGTTGAAAGGAATTCAGACCGGCATCGACCGCATGCAGAAGGCCGACGGAATCGCCGCCAGCCGGGTCGGATACGAATCCGTTTCCATCGGACTCATCGCCGCCCTGAAGAAATTCGGGGGCACTGGAACGCAGCCCTTCTACATCTACCACTGCCCGATGGCCTTTGAGGACAAGGGCGCGAGTTGGCTGCAGGACAAGGAAGGACTGCTCAATCCCTACTTTGGTTCCCAAATGCTGCGCTGCGGGAAGTTGCAGGAGACGATGAAGTAACCCGGAGGAACGTCATGAAAGATCAACAAGAAGAGCCCCAAGGCCCTCTCTCTGTGCTACTCCGGTTTTGTCTCGAGAACAAACTGATTGTCATCCTGTTGACCGTCTTCTTTGTCTTCTGGGGCGTTCGCGTTGCGCCCTTCGATTGGGAAATGGGCGGTATTCCTCGCGATCCCGTTCCGACCGACGCGATTCCCGATATCGGCGAAAACCAACAGATCGTCTTCACTGAGTGGATGGGGCGTTCACCGCAGGATATCGAAGACCAGATCGGTTATCCGCTTACCGTCTCGCTCCTTGGCATTCCCAAGGTCAAAACTGTCCGCAGTTACTCCATGTTCGGCTTCTCGTCAATCTACGTGATCTTCAAGGAGGATGCTGACTTCGATTGGTCGCGAACGCGGGTGCTGGAGAAGCTCGCCAGTTTACCGGCCGGCACCTTGCCCGACGGGGTGCAACCAACGCTCGGACCCGACGCCACCGCCTTGGGGCAGGTCTATTGGTACACGCTCGAAGGACAGGACCAAGACGGCAACCCGACCGGTGGTTGGGATCTGGATGAACTTCGTTCCGTTCAAGATTGGTACGTCCGCTATGCCCTCATGTCCGCCGAAGGTGTCAGCGAAGTCGCGTCCGCCGGCGGCTTCGTGCGCGAATACCAGATCGACGTCGATCCCGATGCCATGCGTGCATTCGGCGTCTCGCTCAAACAGGTCGTCGCGGCCACGAAGCACGCCAATCTCGACGTCGGCGCCCGCAGCATCGAGGTCAATCGCGTCGAGTATTTCATCCGTGGCCTCGGCTTTGTGGAGGAAGTTTCCGATCTCGAGCAGACGGTTGTTGCGGTCAACGACAACGTGCCCGTGAAGATCAAGGACATCGCGCGCGTAGCGCTTGGTCCGGCGCTGCGACGCGGCGCGTTGGACAAGGGGGGAGCGGAAGCCGTCGGTGGCGTCGTCACCGTTCGCTACGGAGAGAATTCCCTGGCTGCCATCAAGGCCGTCAAAGCGAAGATCGAAGAGATCAGCGACGGGTTGCCCGAGAAAGCGGTGATCGACTGGCGTTCCACCTCGCGTGCCGCCGTCACGGGGTTTGCAAAGACCAAGGGCTTCCACGCGTTCGACAACGGCGGCCAATTCGAACTCAATCAATCCGGATGGCTGGCTTACCTGCACGAAACTCCGACCAGCGAGCGACCGCCGTGGGTGAAACTCAGCAAGGTCACCATCGAGCCGTTCTATGATCGCACGGGCCTGATCTACGAAACACTGGGCACACTCAACACCGCCATCTTCCAGGAGATCCTCGTCACCATCATCGTGGTGCTGGTGATGGTTTGCCACCTTGGCAGTTCCGCGCTCATCTCCGGACTGCTTCCCTTGGCCGTCCTGATGACCTTCATCGCCATGCGCCAATTCGGCGTGGATGCCAACGTCGTCGCCCTCTCAGGCATCGCGATCGCCATCGGCACAATGGTCGACATGGGCATCGTCATTTGTGAAAACATCCTCCGTCGATTGAAGGAATCGACCTGCGATCCACTGCAGACCATCTGGCGAGCAGCCTCCGAAGTCGGAGGTGCCGTGCTCACCGCCGTCGCCACCACGGTGATCAGTTTCCTGCCCGTGTTCGCGATGGAGGGCGCGGAAGGAAAGCTGTTCAAACCGCTGGCCTTCACCAAGACCTTCGCCCTGGTCGCTTCAATCATCGTCGCGCTCACCCTGATTCCCCCCTTCGCACATCTGCTATTCACCGGCCGGATTTCGTCGCTGGTCCTCCGGCGCATTCTCTTCGGTGCCTTGACTGTCGCGGGTGCGGTCTGCCTAGCTCTGATGCCGTGGTGGATCGGCGCAATCCTCCTGGCCATCGGCGGAAACAAACTCGGCGAGACCTGGTTGCCAGACAAGGTCAACAACCTAATCCAAGGCGTCTTCACCTGGCTGCTTGTCGCCGCGGTGACGGTGTTTCTGGCGCAGGATTGGCTGCCGCTCGGCCCGGAGAG
>JBMYQZ010000808.1:0-2493 GCA_049601855.1 Limisphaerales bacterium
ACCGGAAGGACCCACGATGGCGATCGTCTCGCCGGATTCGACGGAGAGATTCGTGTATCCCGGACGTTCGGGCCTTGGCCGTTGTAGACCCCGACTGAGGCCACGCCGTAGTCGCCGGAGCCCTTGAGGCCGAGCTTCTTGAGTTCCTTGAAGCGGGCGCGGATCTCCGTGGGTGCCCACATGAGGAAGGCGCCGAGATCACGTTCGTTTTCGGCGGCGCTGTTGATGCCGTCGGCGCGTTCGAGCGGAGCGCGGTTCTGGCTCGATTGCAGGTTTACGAATCCGTACGGGATCTTCGACTGACCGAAGCGCAGGCGGTATTCCTTGTTCTCCGTGAGGGCGAGATCGCCGTAGAGGTCGCGCAATTGGACGCCGAGGGGGGTGCCCCCACCGACGCCGGCGGCCACGTCCATCTGCGCGTAGAGGTAAAGGCGTTCGGTGACGTCGCCGGAAAACTTCAGGCGGCCGCGGCGGACACGGAAGCTTTCCTGTTCTCTGGCGGAACCATCATTCGGTACATCGAGCACGGCGCCGTCGTTGCTGAGCAGGGAAGTGTAGCGGAACTGGGTGTAGCCGGAGAACTTGATGTTGTTGAACCACTTGTCTCCGTACTTGTCATCGACGGCTTTGTCGATGGCACCTTGATAATTCTCACTCAGCTTTTCCGTCATCTGCGCGGAAAGATCGGAGCCGAGCTGATCGATCTTGTTGTCTTGCTGGATGAGGCGCTGTTCGAAGGACTTGATCTCGGTGGAAGGGGCCGTGGTGGCAGACTTCTTCAGGTCCTGATATTCGGTCTCGGTGATGGAGCCGCGTTTGCGGAGCACCTCGAGGAGCTGGACCAAGGGATCGGCTGCATGAGTCACGCCCATGCCGGCCACCATGGCGGCGGCCAACAGGAGCGCACTCATCCGTCGGATGAGGGAGGATTCAATTGTCATCGTGTGTTCCCCAATTCAGCGGAGGCCGCTTCGTCAGGTGAGGCAAGAGTTCCGGGGATAGGTCACAGCAATGCGTCAGAAATGTTACAATTGCGTTACACGGCGCCAACCGAATGACACTGGCGGCGATCGCTTGTCACACAACCGTAACAATACTGTCATCTGTGCGTGACAGCCGGTTAACAGGTTTGCTGGGTCCGAAACACACGATGAACAATAAATCCTATAAAATCACCCTCGGTCTCGCGGCTGTGACGGGTCTCCTTGCGCTGGCGAATCCCGCGCAGGCAGGCAGCATTACCGCCAAGGGTTCCGACACTCTCGTCATCCTCGCCCAGAAGTGGGCGGAGGTTTACATGAAATCCCATCCTGGAACCAAGATCCAGGTCACCGGCGGTGGATCCGGCACGGGCTTCGCCGCCTTGCAGAATCGCACCACAGACTTGTGCAACGCCTCGCGGCCGATCAAGTCCAAGGAAGTCCTCGCCTGCATCAAGGCTTTCCGCAAGCGCCCGACGGAATACAAGGTCGCGCTCGACGGTTTGTCGGTCTACGTGAATTCCGCCAATCCGGTCCGCTCGCTCAACGTCGATCAGTTGAAAGGCATCTTCACCGGCAAAGTGACCAACTGGAAGCAGGTTGGCGGCCCGGACGCCCCGATCGTTCTCTACAGTCGTGAAAACAGTTCCGGCACCTACGAGTTCTTCAAGAAGTCGGTGCTGAAGGGCGCCGATTACGCCGCCCGGGCACAGACCATGCCGGGCACGGCCGCGGTCTTGCAGGCGGTTGGCAAGGACGTCAACGGAATCGGTTACGGCGGCGCTGCCTATGGCGCAGGCGCTCGTGCCCTGAAGGTTTCCAAGGGACCGGGTTCGCCGGCCGTTGAACCCACGGAAGTCAACGTCGTCAACGGCACCTACCCAATCTGGCGCCATCTCTACATCTACGTGAATCCCGCTTTGGACAAAGGCGAGATCAACGCCTACCTGAAGTGGATCCAAAGCGATGCCGGCCAGGAAGTCGTGAAGAACGTCGGCTACTTCCCGCTGCCCAAGAACGGCGGCACCAGCTGAATCGGTCCCGATAGACCACGATTCCTCCTCAATTCTGGCGAGGGCGGGATGGCCACCAAATGGTTGGTTGGCAATCCCGCCCCAGCTCTTTACAACACGGCTTCTTCATGTCCGCCCACGGTCAGAACACAGACCCCAACTCCGATTGGAAAGGCATTCGCCGCGGCGTTCGTCGGGCCCCGGGTGAGTGGGTGGCCGAGAAGCTGATCTTCCTCGTTTCGCTCTCGGCGATCGTCTTGGTATTCCTGATCTTTGCCTTTGTCTTGCGCGAAGCCCTGCCGATTTTCTTCGGCCAAATGGACAGCTCGGTCGCACAGAAGGTCATCGACCCGAAGGACATGGGCACGCTCAGCAAAGAGGAGCTTCAAGAGTATCTCGAGCTGACTGACGACGAGTTCGCCGACATGGATGAGGAGACCCTCCAACTCATGATGGAGATCAAGGTGGAAGCGGCCGCCGAAGCTCCGGAAGACAAGGAC
>JBMYQZ010000809.1:0-2492 GCA_049601855.1 Limisphaerales bacterium
ATCGAAATCGACGCACCGGTATCCAAGACTTGGAATGCCATGATCCAGGACATCGGCCAATGGTGGCGTCAGGATTTCCTGATCTGCGAGAATTCCGCCGGCATGACCTTGGATCCGCGCGTCGGTGGTCTCCTCTTCGAACGCGCCGGAGACGATGGCTGCGGCTTCGCGTGGGGCAACATCATCTCTTTTCAGCCAAATTCCCATCTCGCCTATGTGGCTCAGATCGTGCCGCCTTTTGGAGGCCCGGCGCAATCCGTCGTGCAGCTCGCCTTCGAATCCCTGGACGGCGATCGGACCAAGCTGATCCTCACCGACTCCATCATCGGCCACGTCACGGATGATCTGTTTTCGTGCCTCGAAGACGGCTGGAAGATGCTCTATGCCGACGGTGGACTGAAGACCTACGTGGAATCCTTGGAATGACCGAATCGGCGACAATCGCGCGAGTCCGCATCGGGGATCAATCGAGATTGAGAAGCCAGAGGACTTTAATTATGGTCGCCGCACATGGATCACGGACTCCGAAGGAAACCGAATCGATTGGTGGGAGCCCTCTGGCGAGTAATCGTCTTCTTGGGCTTGGCGCCTACGTTTACGTGTTCCCAAGCCGCCCAACCTTGGCGTCTGCAGGATCACCTTGGGCTGCCCGAATGGCTGCAAGTCAGCGGTAACACCAGAGTCTTTTACGAGACCATGGACGACCAGTTTCGGGTCGGCGGCGTGGGTGGAGACCAACTCCTGACCTGGCGGACGATGCTCAAAATGACCGCGTCCAGGAACGGTTACTCGATCACGGGTGAACTCGTCGATGTCCGCGGCGCACTCGCGGATACCGGCACGCCACTTGGCACCGACGACATTAATACGCTCGAACCCTTGCAGGCTTATCTCGGCTGGAACGGGGAATCTGCTACCGGTGACAAACTGGATCTTCGTTTCGGTCGCCAAACCATGAATCTCGGTGCCCGTCGGTTCCTGGCTCGCAACGTATTCCGCAGTACCCTCAATGCGTTTAATGGTGTGAGACTCCGTTGGGAACGTCCCGAGCGGATGACCTTGAACGCCTTTTACTTCCTGCCTCAACAACGCCGACCATCGACCCCGGCCAGCCTGCTGGCCAATGACGCCGCCTTGGACGAGGAAAGATTCAACCTCCAATATTGGGGCCTCCACAACGAATTCCACAACGTCTGGCGCGAAGTCAACGTGGAGCTCCAATTCTTCGGCCTACACGAAGAGGACACCCCCAACCGGGCCACCCGCAATCGCAACCTCTACACCCCGGCCATTCGCTTCTCTCGCAAACCAGGAATCGAACGCTTCGACCTCGATCTCGAATCCGCAGTCCAGTTTGGGGAATCCCGCGCCACCGGAGCCGCCGGCGACACCACTGACCTGGACCACCTCGCTCACCGTCACACCCTGGAGAGCGGATATACCTTCGGCATTCCTTGGAGTCCGCGCGTCGCCATCCAGTACGAATACGCCAGCGGGGACGACAGTGCTGGGGACGGCGACAACAACCGCTTTGACACCCTCTTCGGCGTCCGTCGCCCCGGTCACGGCCCCACCGGCATCTGGGGTGGCTTCGCCCACATCAACGTCAACTCCCCCGGCTATCGCATCACCGCCAAACCGCGCAAAGACATCCAATTCATGTGGTCTCACCGCTGGTATTGGCTCGCCTCCGACACGGACGCTTGGGTGCCCCAAGGAGTTCGCGATCCCGCCGGCACCTCCGGTCGCTTCATTGGCCACCAGATCGAAACCCGCCTTCGCTGGGAAGCCGTTCCCGGAAACCTGAAATTCGAAACCGGCGCCGCCCATCTCTTCGCCGGTGAATTCCTTCGCCGCGCCCCCAACTCCAACGGCCAACGCGACAGCACCTACGGCTACTTCCAAGTCGAGCTGACTTTCTGAACGGGTTCGCCGTTCGGCCCAGTATTCGTTCCGCCACCAGCGCCGGCGCGAGTGTCAATTATTTGCCAGCTTAATTATTATCCAACCGGCAACTGCATGAATTCCGTAGGATTTCGGATGGTTTTGATCGGTTACTGGTCCATGCTGAATCGCATCATGAAATCCAAGTCTTTCTTCCTGCTCCTCGGCCTCTCCCTAAGTTTGGGAAATCTGTCAGCCAAGAAGCCGGCTGAAGCCGTCGATTCCATCTCCTCGGAGCAGCCCCTCTTGAAGCCGGCAAAGCAGAAACCACGGCAGCTGGCAGCAACCAAGGTCGGCCGCTTTTTCAAAGGCCTGTTCGGAAGTGGATCGAAAAACGAACAAGCCGAGACGAAGAAGACAGGCAACACCCAGATCGATCTGTCACAGTTCACCAAGGGGCAACTTGATTCCGCCATCAAGCAGGCGCTTGGACAGGGCCTTACCAACGCCATCTCTCGCCTGGGTCGAGCGGGAGGGTTTCTCACCAACCAAATGTAAACGCCGTTCCAATAGTGCGGCACAGGGCGGACGAAAAGTGCGGCGGTTGG
>JBMYQZ010000810.1:0-2491 GCA_049601855.1 Limisphaerales bacterium
ACTGGAACGGAAGCAGGAGGAAGAGGAAAAGGCGGAATGTTTTCATGTCGTGAGTGCGAACATAGGCCAGCATTTCCGCGGGAGGCAATCTCGCACTCCCCAGAATTTACAAAACGTCTGATTCCTCGCATGGTTTGCCGAATTCAATGGCGACAAAACCGGTCCATTTCTGCGTGCGCAAGCTGTTCCTCATCCTGATCACCCTTTCCCTGCCGGCATTTGCCGCATCCAAATGGTCGGACCTCGACCGTCCCGAGCACGACTATTGGAACCGGCCGTTGAAGGACAAGTTCAGCCGCCTCAAGGAACAGTTGGAGACCGGTAAGCTCCCGCTCAGCTATCGCAATGAGAAGGAGTTTCTGCTGAGCCTGCTCAAGGCCCTCGATATTCCAGCCACGTCCCAGACCTTGGTATTCTCCACGACCAGCCTCCAATTGCGCCTCATCAACATCCGCAACCCTCGCGCACTCTATTTCAATGAAGACACCTACATCGGCTTTATTCCCGGCGGCCGAATTGAGCTGATCTCGATTCATCCTGAACTGGGTGGTCTGTTCTTCATTTTTGATATCCCACGCGGCCGCCAGGCGGTGACGGTCGAGCGCTCCACCCGTTGCATGAATTGTCACGCTTCAGGAGACACCGGCAATGTACCTGGATTGCTCGCCAAATCGGTGATTCCCGGCCCCAACGGCGGCAGTCTCAAGGCCTACCGCATCGGAGAGTCCGGCCATGCCATTCCGTTCAGTGAACGATTCGGTGGTTGGCACCTCACCGGTGAACACAATCTTGAGGAGCATCACGCCAATCGCGTCGGGCGTTTCTCCAACGGCAAACTGATCACCGAGGAGATCCAACCGGGGCGCCGGTTCACCTGGAGCCGTTACGCCGTCAGAACCAGCGACATTCTCCCGCACCTCGTTTTCGAACATCAAATGGGTTTCATCAATCGAGCCTTGGAAGCCGGCTACCGGACCCGCGCCTATCTCGCCGATGGCGAGGGAACGATCTCAACCGAAAACGCCAAACGGTTGGACGAACAGGCGGACAAACTCACGCGCTACCTGCTCTTCGCCAACGAAGCCAAGTTCCCGAACGGTGGCATGGGCGTTGATCCGGCGTATCAAAGAGACTTCCTCGCGCGCGCCAAGAAATCTGCCAACGGGGCTTCACTGCGCGACTTCGATCTCAACACCCGGATGTTCAAACACCGCTGCAGTTACATGATCCACAGCTCAATCTTCGCCGGATTGCCGCAGGAGATGAAGAGTCGGGTGTTCGCCAGGATCCGTGCTGCCTTGGGACCGAATCCACCGGCGGATCTGGCTCACCTTTCAGTCTCCGAGCGGCAGTCCATTCGCACTATACTGAACGAGACCTTGGCCGGTTTCCGCGCCGGGTTCTGACACAAAAAAAACGCCCCGTGTTGCCACGGAGCGTTTCGCGAATTGTTGCGAAGAACTTAGTTGGCCTTCTCAGTCTTCTTGCCAGCCTGCAACCAACCGGAGATACCGGCGGAGAGGTGACGGACGTTGGTGTAACCAGCCTTCTCAGCGACGGTGGCGGCACGCTTGTAGGCGCTGCAACTCGGGCCACCACAGTAAGCGACGATCAAGGAGTCTTTATCCTTGGGAAGCTTGCTCTTGAGGTTCTTGGCGTAAGGGATCGCTCCGGGGATGTGACCCTTTTTGAAGGACCTGGCGCCGTTCACGTCGATGACGGTGACCTTACCAGCCTTGATTTGTTTCTCGAGTTCGTCGATCGAGATATCCGGATATTCGCCAGCAAAAGTGGTGGTGGCGGCGAACACGAGCGCAGTAGCGATAGCGAGGAGTTTCTTCATTCTAACTTATTTTATCTTGTGTTGTTGAACCGATCCCAGTTGGAGCGGAAATTCGTTCCGCGGGATCCAGGACTTATGACCTTGGAAGCTGGGGTTGGCAAATTTATTCCAAAATTCTTTTTCCAGTTGCCGAAACCTCCGTAAATAGCTGTAGCTCAGGCACCTCCGACGCACCACTCAGCAGGAAAAATCTCTATTGCACGTCTCTGGGGTTCGGGGAAAAGGTCTGTAATTCTCCATCCCAATGTGAATGATCTTCGCAGCCGGACTATGAAAAGAACAATCCACACCATCTTCCGACTTCGCTTCGTCCTGGCCCTTCTCGCGATCTCTTCGATCCTGACTGGCTGTATCTCCCGAAGCAACGGCAACTACTCTTTTGGCAATCGCTGGTCCGGTCGACTCGACCCCCGGCGCGATGCCAAGGCCGCCGAACCGCCCCCCTTGATCGTACCTCCCGCTCCGGCTCCAGCTCCGCCTCCAGCTTCCTACGTCGTCACCGAAACCACCACGACGACCACTTCGAATACCACCGAAATCCGCACGGCCAACGTGCTGGTTCGCAAGATCATCCAAGCGCGCGGATCCACGAGTTCCGATCTTGAAAGCACCATCACCCTGACCCCTCTGCGCCACATCGGTGAAGTG
>JBMYQZ010000811.1:0-2480 GCA_049601855.1 Limisphaerales bacterium
TCTCCGGAGCAAAGTATGGTGAGCCCGATTCCATCAACAAGTTGGTTGTCTGGAACGGCAAGACCGGTGCCGAGATCGCCAGCGAAGGCACGCCCTATCCGGCCCGTTGGGTGGTACCGGCACCGGATGGTGAACGTTTTGTGGAATGCGCCAATGACGGCAGATTTCGGATTCGGCTCAGTGAATCTTTGCAGGTGAAACTTGAAGTGTTCGCCCACCTTGAGCCGATTATTTGCCTGGCTTGGCACCCGGTCGAGAATGTCGTGGCCACCGTGTCCAGGAATGGAGTGATCCGGTTCTGGGATACGGAAACCGGTCGCCTCTTGGCGGAGATCTACGGTCCCGCCTTTGTGCCATGTGAAATCCACTGAAATCCGAGCGGCAGCCGATTCGGTGTCAGCTTTAAGGCTGGGAAAGCTGTTGCTATGAAAACTGGCACGCTGCGCATCTGGAAAACCCCGGAGCTTGCGAGCCCTGCTCGATAAGATGTGTCGCCATGGGTGGCGTGAGAAAGGTCGTTGAATGAGTGGTGAAAGAACCAAATTCGTTTCCCTTTGGTTCTAGCCCGTCATAGCTGCGGTCTTTGCTGTCGTGGCTATGGGGCTCCCGCTGCTGTCCCAGGGGCCAGCAGAATTACCGCCAGGATACGATGCTGCAAACGGGTTGATTTTTGGAATGGTGATTCTCGTGATCTATTTTTCAGCCGATCCGATCGCGTATTTAGGAGGGCGAAGAGCGTTTGATGAAGGAGCAGTGATCCAACGTTCAAATGGCATCCTTGCACTGGGTTGTGCGATCGCTTTCATCGCTGGATTCCGTGTTGCCAATGCTCAATTCAAGGCACGCAATATTTGTGTATTCGAAGAGTTCGCGAACAGGAGCAAGCTCTTGATTGTGGCAATCCTTCGCTTCCGGGAGGAAACCGGAGAGTTTCCAAATCAATTGGCAGACATTACCCCTCAGTATCTAAGTAGCGTTCCTGTCCCTGGTCTGAGGAACTATCCATCGTACGATTACGTGAGCGGACCGGTTGCCAAGCCATGCGGCTCCAACGACTGGATTCTCTTCGTCGAAGGAAAAGATCGTGACAGATCGGCGTACGGAGTTCTCGCCTACTACCCCAATGGAAACTATCCGGGAGGATATGTTTTCAAACGAGTTGGAGCATGGAGGCATCTTTCCAGTATTCGTTGTTTCGCAGATCTCAGAACGAACGGAGCAAAACAAGAACTGGAATCTCCTTTCCGATGATTGTTGTTCCAGCCCAGTTGGCTCTGCCTGTTCGTCGTTCGAGTCAAAAATTGGCATATGTTGGTCAAGTCTGCCCATTCCGCGCGCTCAATCGTTTCGTATGATCGTTCACGCTTGAGAATTGCTGGAATGAGAGAACGGAAAAGTGAATTGTTTAGTGCCGATGATCGAAAAAGAATTCGTTTCCCTGGACTTCATAGTCCCGTTGTTGGGTCAATAATTTAGAGAAAGAATACAGAAGTATGTCACTGAATATCAAACCCGCCGGCAGTTGCCGCTTCGACCTTGTCTCCCTTGGCGAAATCATGCTGCGTCTTGATCCCGGCGAAGGACGGGTGCGTTCGGCGCGACAATTTCGGGCATGGGAAGGCGGGGGCGAATACAACGTGGCTCGCGGACTGCGACGTGCGTTTGGAATGAACACCGCGGTGGTGACCGCCTTTGCCGATAATGAAGTCGGCTACCTGATCGAAGACTTAATTCTGCAGGGTGGGGTGGATACGCAGTTCATCAAATGGATGGCCTATGACGGTATTGGCCGAGAAGTTCGCAATGGTCTGAATTTTACCGAACGTGGCTTCGGGGTTCGTGGCGCAGTTGGCACTTCTGATCGCGGTCATACGGCTGCGTCGCAATTGAAGCCGGGTGATATCGATTGGGATGACATCTTCGGCAACCATGGTGCCCGTTGGTTCCATACCGGAGGTATCTTCGCTGCGCTGTCCGAATCGACTGCCGATCTGACGGCTGAAGCCGTTGAAGCCGCACAGAAACACGGCACCCTTGTTTCGTATGATCTGAACTACCGCCCGTCCCTCTGGAAATCCATCGGTGGTCAGGAGAAGTGTCGCGAAGTCAATCGCCGCATCGCTCAGAACGTGGACGTGATGATTGGCAACGAGGAAGACTTCACCGCCTGTCTCGGCTTCGAGGTCGAAGGCGTCGACGAGAACATCAAGGGCATCAACGTCGAAAACTTCAAATCCATGATCGGTAACGCCATCAAAGAGTTTCCCAATTTCAAGGCCACCGCCACCACTTTGCGCGAGGTCCATACCGCCACCGTTAATGACTGGGGTGCGATTGCCTGGCATGACGGGAAGTTTTACGAAGCCAAGTCCTACCCGGAGCTTGAAATCCTCGATCGTGTCGGGGGCGGCGACAGTTTTGCCTCCGGTCTGATCTACGGTTTCCTGACCACCGGGGACGCGGCGCAGGCTGTCAACTTC
>JBMYQZ010000812.1:0-2467 GCA_049601855.1 Limisphaerales bacterium
CAAGGCGCCCAGACGCTGCGGGCCGAACCAGCGAACCCCGACGATGTCCTGGTCACCGAAGAAGATCGTCAGCACTGGGCCTATCAACCGATTCGCAATCCCAAGCCTCCGTTGGCGAACAAGAATCCGATCGATGCCTTCGTGCTTCATCGTCTACAAGTGAACGGACTCAAGTTCTCTCCCGCCGCCAAAAAGCGCATCCTGATCCGTCGCACTTATCTCAATCTCATCGGCCTGCCCCCGACGCCTGAAGAACTCGACTCCGCCCTCAGCATCCCCCACGAAAATCTCGTCGATCGTTTGCTCAACTCCCCGCATTACGGCGAGCGCTGGGGACGCCACTGGCTCGACGTCGCCGGGTACGCCGACTCCGAGGGCTACACTGAAGCAGACACCGAACGCAAATGGTCCTGGCGCTATCGCGATTACGTCATTCGCGCGTTCAATGACGACATGCCCTTCAACCGATTCATTCACGAGCAACTTGCCGGCGATGAAATGGTCCCCTTCCCGCACAAGGAAATGTCCCCGGACAAGATCGCCAAACTCACCGCCACCGGTTTCCTTCGCATGTCTCCCGACGGCACCGGTTCCGGCGGGATCGACCAGAACGAAGCCCGCAACCAGGTCATTTCAGAAACCGTGAAGATCGTCGGCGACTCACTACTCGGTCTCACCGTCGATTGCGCCCGCTGCCACAATCATCGTTACGATCCCATCCCGCAGAAGGACTACTATGCCCTCCGCGCCATCTTCGAACCCGCGCTCGACTGGAAGAACTGGCGTTCACCCCGCGGCCGCGCCATCACGCTCTACACCGATGCTGACCGCAAGGTTGCCGCCGAGATCGAGGCCAAGGCCAAGCTCGTTGACGCTGAACGAAAGAAGAAAGTCGACTTCTTCATCGAGCGCACGCTCACTTGGAAGTTGAAGACGATGCCCGAGAATCTCCGCAAGCCTTTGCGGGAGGCCTACTACACCGAGTCCAAGAAACGCAGCGACGAACAGAACAAACTTCTCAAAGCCAACCCCAGCATCCGCCAGATCAGCGCCGGGTCTCTTTACCTCTACGACCGCGAATACAGCGTCGAGATCGGCCGCCTTAAGCGGGAGAAAAGCGAGCAGCTCAAGTCCGTGCTCGCCGAGGCGAAGAAGAAACATCCCAAGGAGAAGTTTGATGAGAAGAACCTCGCCAAGTTCGATGCGGAAGGTGCGAAGGCGCTGAAACAATTCGACGATGACATCGCCTACTACCAAGGATCCTTGTCCAAGAAGATCCTCGATAAATTCGCCGCCGATGCCAAGGCCGTGCGTGCCACCAAGCCCGAGGAGCAATTCATCCGCGCACTCACCGAAGTGCCCGGCAAAGTTCCCGACACCTTCCTATTCAACCGGGGCAACATTGATTCTCCCAAAGACAAGATCGCCCCGGGCGAACTCACCGTCGTGGCGCTGAGCAAGAACCCGATTCCCACGAACGAAAAATCTCTGACCACCACCGGGCGTCGAACGGCCTTTGCCAAACGCTTGACCGACGGCACACATCCCCTCACCGCTCGCGTGCTGGTGAACCGTTTCTGGATGCACCACTTTGGCCACGCCCTCGCCCGCAACCCTGGCGACTTCGGCCGTCTTGGAGAAGCCCCCACCCATCCGGAACTCCTCGACTGGCTCGCCACGGATTTCATGAAGAACGGCTGGCAGCTGAAGCGTCTCCATCGTCTCATCGTCACCAGCCAGACGTGGAAACAATCTTCCCAACGCACGAAGGGACTCGAAGACAAAGACCCTGACAATCGCCTCCTCGGCCGACAGAACGTCCGGCGCCTCGAAGCCGAGGCGATCCGCGACAGCATCCTCACCGTCAGCGGCAAATTGAACCGCTCTCTCTTCGGCAAACCCGTTCCCGTGATGGAGGACGAAGTCGGCCAGTTCATCCTCGGCAAAGAGAATCTCGACGGCGAACGCAAGCCCGGCAAGGCCTTCGATCTTGCGGGACAAGAGAATCGCCGCAGCCTCTACGTCCAGGTCCGCCGCTCACGTATTCTCTCGATGTTCAACACCTTCGACGCCCCGGATATGGAACCCAACTGCACGCAACGCAACGTCTCCACCGTCGCCCCGCAGGCCCTGCTGTTCATGAACAACGAATACGTGATGCAACAGGCCGGATTCATGGCTGAACGCATCCGCAAGATCGCCGGCGACGATCTCGACAAGCAAATGCGAACCGCCTGGGAAATCGCCTACGGCCGCGTTATGACCGCTGCCGAAAACATTCGCTCCACCAAGTTTCTTGACGAGCAGGTGCAACAGTTCACCTCCCGTAAGCACAAGACTCCCGCCGCTGCCGCCCTCGCCAACTTCTGCCAGGCCATCCTCAGCTCCAACGAATTCGTCTATGTCGACTGACGCGAAGCCATTTCAAACCCGCCGCGAGTTTCTGTCCCAAAACGGCATGGGCCTC
>JBMYQZ010000813.1:0-2464 GCA_049601855.1 Limisphaerales bacterium
GCGGCGGCTGCGCGGCCGGCGCGGCCGGCGTGGCCGGCGTGGCCGCTTGGCGGTCCGTTGAAAACTGACCTGATCACATCCCAGCAGACGCGATGCCACGGTTCGGACGAGCGGGTTGTTCAGGCCGAATTTGGAGGCGAGGAACGCAAAGAGAATGCTCCTGACGTGGGCATCACGGAGATCTTCCTCATTCAAGATCACTTCGCGTTGAATCGGGGCGAGCACGTTCATCCGTTCCAAGACGATTCGTTGCGTGAGTTCCATGAAGTCCGCGTCGGTAAGACGCTGGGTTGCAATCTTCCAGCGGAGCCGAAAATGGCTGCGGACAAAATTGAGATTGCGGACGTATTGCTGGAGGAATCCAGATGCCGACCAATTGGGATAGGCAAGATTGAGATCCCGCATGCGAGCAGAGACCCCGAAGCCGCCGTGTTTGAGGATCTCCATGCCGTCGATCACGAGCTTCCTAGCATGTTTGCGGGGCGGCCGAATAAGCTTCGGGTAGTTGGTGACGATCACCTCCTCGTAATCAGCTTTGCGGACGCTCATGGGATTCATTCAGCTTAAACAGTGCCAGTAAACACCGCAGTCTTCATTACGTATTCTTACGTATGCAGGTAAAACAGAAATGATGCGTAACTGGCGCTTTTGGGGCCGATTCGATCCAGGATACAACTACGCTGAAAAACAGCAGCCCCGCGTGCGCAATTAATGCGCAAAGAGTGGGCGTGAAGTGCGCAACGGAAGCGTCATTATCCTAATCGCCGCGGCGCTTCTTTGCCCGTTTCATCGCCTCGCGCAGGGCGTTGATGTTACCGCCGGATTTGTTATCCGTTTTACTTTCAGCCTTGCCGGCCGTTGGGGCGGGCGTCGCCTTCGGCTTAGTTCGTTTGGTTTTTCGCCTAGCGGTCTTCTTGCGCGCACTCTTCGTGCCTTTCGTGGTAGCAGGTTTGATGAACTCAAACCACTTCGGCCTCGTGACCTCGACGGTTCCGGCTTCGGACTCGGCGGCTGGACGCGTTTTCTCCACGAACGTCAACAGCCCCGTTCGGCGCTGAAAAACCTCAAGCAAGAAGGCCAGCAGGCCCGCCATGATCAGCCAGACAGCGATGTCGATGTATTGGGCCTCCGCGATCAGCGTCTCCCAGATGGCGCTGAGGTCGATTCGTTCCCGACCACCGGTGGTAGCGCTGATATTTTCAAGGGTGGCACGACCACGGTTGGCTTGGGCCGGGGCGAATTCCGGCGAGTAAGGCAGGCAGACGGGGGGCAAGGATTGCGGTTTGAGTCCAGGGATCGCGATTGTGGCCAACACGGTTTCACGGCCGCGGACAGGGATGACGACTTCGAGTTGGTCGGCGTTCTTCCAATCCATGCTGAGTGTCTTCTTGCGCGGGGTGACACCTGGAATACCATGCAGAATACGAGCTTCCGGCTGGCCTTGAAACGGATCCTTCTCCCGTTCGGGATCAAGGTGCAGTTGCACGTAATTGACACCGTCGCGGACCTCTTGAGTAAGCAGCATGCCGTCTGGTAGCGGCTGTTGCTCGCCGGCGGTCCAGCGCACGAGCGTGGAATAGAAGTCGCCGATATCCTCCCATTGGGAGATCGGCCCGGCGAATTCGCCGTCGGCCTCACCTGCGTAACACAACACGCGGCCGCTGCCCGCCTGCCAATTGGCAACGATAGGTGCCTTGTATTCGTCTTCACTGAGGAGTGGCAGATTGGCATCTTGACGGAGATAAGTGAGATTGTAACCACCTACCGCGGGCGGTTCCCACTGGGGACTGCCGCCGATCGAGCGAATGCCGACGGTCATTTTCACTTTGGTCTCCTCTTCCACGAATGTGCTGCGCGCCACCGTGAAGGTGTCCTGGGCGAAGATGCGGGGAAGCTCAGTGGGTTTGGCGGTGAAGTAGATATTGCCGTTACCCAGTTTGGCGATGTCCTTAAGCAGGGCTGCGTCGCGATCGGAATCGGTCCCCAAGCCAATGACGCTGACGGAGATACCCGCGTCGGTCATGTGCTTGAGCAGATCCTGGTAGTTGCCGGGCTGCTCGGAGTCCATCGCGTCGGAGAACAGAATGACGTGCTTTGTCTGCGACGAACCCTTCGAGATCATGCGGGCGGCTGCGGACAGACCTTCGTAGACGAATATGCCTCCGCCCATGGACTGGATGGATAGAACAGTCCCCCGCTCCATCCGGTTGTTTTCCACCAGGTCCAAGTCGAGAATCGTGTGGGGCGTCGAATCCGTTGCGATCACTCCAAATTCATCGAGCGGTCCGAGCAGATCCATGACCTGTGCCGTGCCGAGATTGGCCAGGTCCATCTTGGTCTTGCTCCCGCCGACCGAAGCCCCCATCGACCCGGAACGATCCAGACAAACCACTATGGACAGCTTCAATTTGCGATGTTCACTCCGCATCTCAAGCGACACAGGCAGGATGCGTTCAAGTGGAGA
>JBMYQZ010000814.1:0-2462 GCA_049601855.1 Limisphaerales bacterium
AGACCAGGGGTTTCCAGTCGCCTTTCTCCTCCTCGGTCGTCTTCTGCACTTCGCGGTCGAGGCTTTCGCTGAGGAGGGAGAGTGCAGCACCAAAGGCGGTCGTGCCGCCGGCTTGGATTTCCGGCGGATTGAACTGGGTGATTTCCGTCAACGGCACGATCTGTTGCGCGTTGCTGTCGAATGTGATGACCGAGAGATAGGCGGATTCGACTGCGGAGGGGTCGCCCATGAGTTCGCTGTGCAGCGCGCGGATGCCGGATTTCACGGATTCGATCGGCGCACCGTTCATGGAACCGGAGCAATCGGCCAGAATGTAGACAGGGAGTCGACGGATAGACATGTTGTACGAGGGGTTGCTTTTCTGTGTTGGAGGCGAATTGTGCGAGCGGGCACCAAAGTCGCAAGAACAAAACCGATCCGCTGCCGTTCGGCAGGTTGAGGGCGTGATTTGTTTGACATTTGGAGTGCTTGACCGGCATTGCTTGATTCAATTCACCCACGGTTGATTTCGACAGACGGGACGCTCCGTGGGCGGGTTACAACGAATACCGTTATGTCGGAAGCCGAAATGCCAGCCCCCCCCGAGGGCATCAAAGATCCGCCGCATACGCCGGAAGGGATCGCGAAGGAATTGGGGCCGGGGCTCATCGTGGCGGGCGCGGTCGTGGGCTCGGGTGAATTGATCGCCACAACTTCATTGGGAGCGGAAGCGGGCTTCTACCTGATGTGGCTCATCATCGTCGGTTGTCTGATCAAGGTCTTCGTGCAGGTGGAGATGGGACGCTTTGCAATCTGTTCGGGGCAGACCTCTCTGGAAGGCATGTCCAAAGTGCCGGGCCCGCGGATCGGACCGGCGAATTGGGTTCTGTGGTTCTGGCTCGCGACGATCATCGTTACCACCGGACAACTGGGGGGAATCGTCGGTGGCGTCGGACAGGCCATGGCCATCAGTGCTCCGATTACCCAGGAAGGAAAAGAGTACAACGAGATTCTCGACGCCAAGACGCAGTTCCTCCTACGCATGCAACAGCGTGCCACGGCGGGAGATTTCACCGAGATGAGCGATGCCCAACGAGAGCAGGCGATCAAGGATGGCGAGGCACTCCAAAAATATGCGGAGCTTTATCAGGGCAAGGAGGATCGCCTGCCGGAATTGCAGAAGGTCGTGAAAGATCACTTCATCTGGGCCGGGATCGTGGCGGCGATTTCAATCCTGATGTTGGTGAAGGGAACCTACGGCTTCATCCAGACCTTCATGACGGTGATGGTCGGGTGCTTCACGCTGATGACGGTGATCAACGTGATCTTGCTCCAGACGAATCCGGCGTTCGCGATGACGCCGCAGGAATTTGTCAGTGGGTTCAGTTTCACGTTGCCTCCCAAGAACGTGAATGTCTATCCGCTCGCCACGGCCTTGGCGACGTTTGGGATCATCGGGATCGCTGCAGGAGAAATGGTGTTCTATCCGTACTGGTGTCAGGAGAAAGGTTACGCACGCTTCGTAGGTCCGAATGATGGCACTGGCGAATGGGTGCGTCGTGCGCGTGGCTGGATGGTCGTGCTGCGGGTTGATGCGTTTGGTTCGATGATCGTCTACACCATCTCCACGGTGGCCTTTTACATTCTCGGAGCTGCGATTCTCAATCGCCTGCAACTGGTCCCCGAGAAGACCGACATGATTCGCACTTTGGCGGCCATGTATGAACCCGTCTTTGGCGGGAAGGCGGGTTGGATCTTTCCAATTGGCGCTGTGGCTGTTCTCTACTCGACCTTCTTCGTGACCAACGCCAGTAAAGCGCGGATGTGCACGGATGCGTTGCGTTTGTTCAAACTACGAGACGACACCGAAGCTGCCCGCGAGAATTGGCTCACGATCTTCTGCGTGGCCTTTCCGATCGCCTGCTTTGCGGTGTACTACGTCATTCCATTTCCCAAACAATTGGTGCTCGCCGCCGGGGTGATGCAGTCTGTGCTCCTGCCCGTGATGGCCTGCACGGCGATCTACTTCCGCTACAAGCTGTGCGACCCGCGCCTGATGCCCGGCTGGAAGTGGGACGTCATGCTGTGGATCTCCGGTTTTGGCATGCTCGTCGCCGGCATCTGGGCCGTGCTCACCAAGCTCTTCCCGGCCGTCAAAGCCTTCGGCTAAAAACTTGAACAGTTTTCTGCCGTCATCTTCGCATAATCTTGTGTGCGTAAGATGATGCACGTTCACATTGAGAAGCGGAGTGTTCCGCCTGATTGAACGAACTGGAACCAACAGAGAATTATAAGAATGAAAAAACGAATCCTAATTCCGATATTGGCGCTGGCGTTGACCGCTGGTGTGGATGAAGCGCAGGCGCGCGGTGGCAAAGGCCACGGGCGCGGCGGCGACAAAGGCGGCCAACATGCGAAGGCCAAAGGCAAGAAAGACAAGGGCAAGAAGGGCAAAGCCCAGGCCGGCCCGCAACGCGGTGCGC
>JBMYQZ010000815.1:0-2461 GCA_049601855.1 Limisphaerales bacterium
GATCGGTATCTGCAACGTGTGTCATCCTTTCTACACCGGACAACAGAAATTCGTCGACACGGCTGGCCGCGTGGACAAGTTCCAGCAGCGTGCCGCCAAGACGGCCGCCGCCCGCGCCAAGCTGCAGGAGAGCAAAAAGAAAAAGAGCCGCTAGGTCCCCGCTTTCAAATCCGCCCGCACGCCCGCTCTGGGTTTGCGGGCGGGTTTCTTTTTGTCCCCGTCACTTTTTACACCGGACCCAACTCCCCACGCTATGGACTACGAAAAACATATCGAGAACTTCCGTCGTCGCTACGCCGAGGTGGAACAAGGTTTGAGTGATCCCGCGGTGTTCAACGACCTGAAGAAGTCGCAGGAACTCAATCGTGAGTTCTCGCGCCTGAAACTGTTGGTTGAATCTGGTGACGCCTATCTCAAAGCCAAGCAGGACCTCACGGAGAATCGCAAGTTGCTCGGCGCCGAGGAAGAGGGAAGTGAACTGGCCGAAATGGCAACGGAAGAAATCAACCGCTTGGAAGCCGAAATTCCCAAATTGGAACTGCTCCTCCGGGAAGGATTGTTGCCGCCTGATCCGACCGATTCGCGAAACACGATCATCGAAATCCGCGCCGGCGCCGGTGGAGATGAATCTTCGCTGTTCGCCGGAGAATTGTATCGGATGTACACCCGCTTCGCGGAGGACAAGGGTTGGAAGGTGGAACCGATGGACTCCAGCCCGTCCGATTTGGGTGGTTTCAAGGAAGTGGTGTTTGGTGTCGCGGGAGTAGACGTTTTCAAACTCTTGAAGTACGAGAGCGGCGTTCATCGGGTTCAGCGTGTGCCGGTTACCGAATCCTCCGGTCGCATTCATACCAGCACCTGTACGGTCGCCGTGTTGCCGGAAGCGGAGGAAGTGGACGTGGTGATCGGCCCTGACGATCTCGATATCACGCGTTGCCGTGCCTCCGGTCCCGGCGGCCAAGGCGTCAACACGACGGACTCAGCCGTGCAGATCATTCACAAGCCCACGGGCATCACCGTTCGCTGCGCTGACGAACGGTCGCAAATGAAGAACAAGGACAAGGCCATGAAAGTCCTTCGCTCGAGATTGCTGGAACAATCAATCGCCGAGGAACACGCGAAGTATGCCGCCGAACGGAAGTCACAGGTAGGCACAGGTGAGAGAAACGAGCGCATCCGAACCTATAACTTTCCCCAGAACCGCGTGACCGATCATCGCATCGAGTTGACCCTCTACAACCTCCCCCAGATGTTGGAGGGGGAACTCCACGGTGTCATCGAACCCCTGATGGCGGATTCGGTGAACGAACGGTTGAAAGCGCTGGAATCTTAGCGCGCCGGAAGCTGCTAGGGTTTGAACTAAGGACGTAAGAGGCGGAAGAACTGAACGTTCGTGGTCGAGGTGTTCGTAATGAAGATCCGGTCGCCCACGAGATTCGAATTGGAGAGGGAAATATTCTGCCAGTTGTTCACATTTAGGGTCTGGTCATTGGCCTGAATCCCAAAGCCCGACCAGAAACTGGGCCAGGAGAAGATCAACTGGCTCCCCGTTACGCTAATCGTCAGGGATGGTGGCGAAACCAAACGCGATACGAACACATCATCCTGTCCGGTGCTGGTCAAGGTGGTCCCGCCCGCCACAAAGTTGCCCCGGAAGCTACCTGTGAAGACGCCGTTGCCGGCAGAATCAACCGCGATGCCATTGCCGAATTCACCGGCGATATCATCGCCGCCAGCCTGCTGAACAAACTCAAACGTTCCGTCGTTGCGCAAGCACGCCGCAAAGATATCGATCGTGCCAGCAATACTTGTGCTGCTGAGTTTCCCGAAGGAAGCGGCGCCTTGGAAGAACCCGGTCACGCAAACGGCACCGACCGAATCCGTCGCTACATCGCGCACGGCATCAGCACCAGTTCCGCCCAAGCGTTGAGCCCAGACGACGTTGCCTCCCGAGTCATACTTGGCGACAAATCCGTCGGAGAGGACGCCTCCCGCACTCGCGAGCGTCATGCTGCCGAAGACATTGGTGGCACTGAAGTCTCCCACCAAGATCGCGTTATCGCCATCCGTGGCGACGGACGCCGCAGTATCCGCCCCGTTGCTTCCGACCTGGCGGATCCAAACCGGATTGCCGCTGGTGTCAAACTTGGCCAGGAAGCCATCGGAGAATCCACGACTGTTCAGGACCGCGGCATCGTTGGTGAACGTGGCACTGAAGAATGTTCCGGCAATGAACGTATTGCCCGAACTATCCACCGCCACACCTGAAGCAGTGTCCTGTGCCCCGCCGACTCCGGCGCCTGCCTTGCGGGCCCAGATCGGATTGCCCACTGCATCGTACTTGGCCAGCAACACACGACCATGATTGGTCACCGTGGTGCCGGCAAAGGTGTCGATCGTAGACGACCCGGCAAGGTAGATGTTTTGGGTGGCATCCACCGCAATACCGTTGCCAATGTCA
>JBMYQZ010000816.1:0-2460 GCA_049601855.1 Limisphaerales bacterium
GGTTCGCCGCACGCGTCGTGCCAAGACGAACACGAGTTCGCTGGATGCGAAGCTTGGCGATGATGATTCGAGCACGCTCGGCGAGGTGATCGGCGACGAACGCATTACTCATCCGACTGAAGATATGCAGAAGGACCAAGACCTCGGTGTGCTGGACGACCTGTTGCCCCAACTTCCGGAGCGAGAACGGAAGATTCTCCGACTTCGGTTTGGGATCGAACGAGGCGAGGAGATGACCCTAGAGGATGTCGGCCAGGAATTTGGCCTTACCCGCGAGCGGATTCGCCAACTTCAGAATCAAGGGCTCAAGACCTTGAAGCGACTCATGGTCGAGGCCGGTCTTCAGCCGGAGGAAGAGAAACAGGAACTGTCCTGTCCTTGTTGACAATCAACCATTTGCCAAAGTGACGAACGAAACTTCCAAAAGCCCGAAATGGATGAGCCACATCCTGCTGCTCGCTGGTGTCTACAATCTATTGTGGGGCGCCTTCGTGGTTTTGCTGCCGGGCGTGCTGTTTGCCTGGGCTGGAATGGAACTGCCGCGCTACCTCGAGTTGTGGCAGTGCATCGGCATGATCGTCGGCGTTTATGGTATTGGTTATGCCGTGGCTGCATTCGACCCGGCTCGTCACTGGCCAATCGTCCTGGTCGGCCTTGCGGGAAAGTTCTTTGGCCCGATCGGGTTTGCGATGGCCTTGTTCAATGGCCGTTTTGCTCCTGATTTCGGCTGGGTGATTCTGTTCAATGATTTGATTTGGTGGATCCCGTTCGGATTGATTTTGCTACATGCCCGCCGGTGTCACTTGGAACAGGCGCCCGTCATGAACAGGGCTCCGGAAGAAGCGGAATCCTTGCTGCAACAGGCAGTCACGCACGAAGGTGAAAACCTTTTGGATATGTCCAACGAAGCTCCGCTGCTGCTGGTGTTTCTGCGACACTTTGGGTGTACTTTTTGTCGAGAAGCCATCTCCGAGTTGGCTTCCAAACGGGCTGGCATTCTGGCGGCCGGCAGCAAGATTGTATTCGTTCATATGAGTGATGAAAAAGAGGCTTCTGAATTCTTCTCGGAATACGGGATGAGTGACGTTGCTCGCGTTGCGGATCCCTCAGGTGATGTCTACCGAACGTTCAATCTGCATCGTGGCAACTGGCGTCAATTACTCGGCTGGAAAGTGCTCAAGCGAGGACTTGAAGCCGGCTTGATGAGAGGGCATGGCGTCGGACTGCCTGCTGGTGACATTCGACAGATGCCTGGTGTGTTCCTCATCTATCGCGGAGAACTCCTCAAGAGCTTCCGTCACAAATCGGCATCCGATCGCCCCGACTACGCGGCCATGGCCAAAGTCTGGCCCTTTAACCTCACACTCTCCGCGTTGCAGGGGGGAGCTGATGAGAAAATTATCGGCGATATTGAATCTTCGCTTCCCCAAGTCCGCAACAATTGAGTCTGGGTTGTTCCGTGATTCGTCTGGCTGACTGCTGTTCGCTCGAGGAAAGCCGCTGTTCCTGACCCCATCACTGACCTTGCGCATCGCGGTTCAACACGATGTCTTTTGACAAGTGGAGATCTGAGGACATTTTGGCTTCGTGAATACGGCCGAACAGACATCTCCTGCTTTTGCCGTAGCGCCTACTTTTTATTATCCTGCGGCCAGACTGCGATTGGGCATTGTATATGTTGGTTTCATCGTGCTGTCTGCAGTCGTTCTGTTGAGTGTGGATTTGGAGGGCAGTGGATTGATCCAGTCGTTGGAAACTCATGTTGGTGTGTTTGCAGGCGTCGGATTGCTAATCGGAACGGTGACATTGCTGACCTTGCCCTGCGACCTGATTGGCGGCTACTGGATGCCCAAGGCCTACCATCGCGAGGTATCATCCTGGTCACGAAGTTCGGCGCTCCTGCTTCGTGGCGCTTTCACTCACGCGGGCTTCCTCTGGATGGTAAGTGCTGGTTACCTCATGGCTGCTCAATTCGGTGGTTGGGCGCTTGTCCCGTTCGTGGCAGTGGTTTTTCTCGTTCAACAGATCTTCGGGCAGAAAAGCTTCGCTCGATTGGTTGGTGGGGTAGCCGAATCGAAATCCGTTCCGGGGGAGTCACGCGTATGGCCCATCTCCTTTGAATCTTCGTGCGAGCCAAGCTTCTCGGGAGGGATCGTAGGTTGGCCGGGCAACGACTGCATCGTGGTGGCTGAGGAATGGCGGCAGAAATTGAAACCGCAGCTCTACGAATTGTTTGTCGGACGGCGTATCGCGGCAGTGGAACTGGGACTCCGGCGCAGGGGCGTCGCGATCGCATTGGTTTGGAACCTGGTGGGAGTTCTCGTAGCGGCCTATTTCTCCGGACTCTCGGGCGCATCGCTTGCGGAGCTGATCGACTTCGCCTGCATCACCACGCTCTGGAGCTTTGCCGGTTTGTTGTTTCTGCCAAGTCTGACCCGGAACGCCGTTGCGGCAATCGAT
>JBMYQZ010000817.1:0-2459 GCA_049601855.1 Limisphaerales bacterium
CCGACTTCGCGTTCGATCGCCTTGTTGAATTCGCGAACCGCCATGGCCGCGCACTTCGCGGCGGCCGGGTGGGCGTTAAAGACAACGGCGTTACCGGCAGCGATCATGTTGACGATATTGCCGGCGAGCGTCGGGATCGAGTGGGTCGAAGGAGTGATGGCGCCAATGACTCCGAAAGGCGTGTATTCCTCCAGCGTGATGCCGTGGTCGCCGCTGAGTCCGTAGGGATTCAACCATTCGACGCCGGGCACCTGCTTGATGATCGTGAGCTTTTCGATCTTGTGATCGAGGCGACCAATCTTGCTCTCCTCGAGTTCAATGCGGCCCCACTCCTGGGCGTTCTGCTCGCACATGCCCTTGACGATGTCGATGATCGCCTTGCGACCGGCGATGCCTTTTTCGCGGAGTTGCTGAAATCCTTTCGCGGCGGCTTCGCAGGCTTCATCGGCGGTGGCGAAGACGCCGTGTTTGCCGTCGTGGCAACCGCATCCGGTCTTCACCGCCGGAGCGGCTGGTGCGGGTGCTGAGGTGGGTGACGATCCGGTTGAACCGAGGCGGCCCATGACTTCCTCAATGACGTCGCGAATCAGGGCTTCGTTGATGGCTGGTGCGCTCATGATCTATCCAATCCTTACTACTTACTTTCGTTTTTACCGTCGTAGATGATTTTGCCGAGGGCATCGACGGTATCCACGATTCCAATGATCACCGCATCGACGGGCGCGCTCTTCAAGTTGGGCGCGAGTCGGGCGGAACTTCCCTGACAAAACAAAACCATTTCACCTTCGCCGGCGCCGACGCTGTCCACGGCAATGATCGTATTCTGACCATTGCGGAACTTGGTCGGGTCCTTTTCATCCACGAGTTGGGGCCGAACGAGAAGCAGCTTGCGGCCGCTCATCGCCGGGTCCTTCTTCGTGGACACCACGGAGCCTTCAACGCGGGCGAGAAACATGGTTCAATCCGGTTGAGGGTTTAGGAAGGGAGAACGGTTTTGACGTCTTGGTGCGGACGGGCAATGACGTGAACACTGACGATTTCACCACCGATGGATTCGACGGCTTGAGCGCCGGCGTCCGTGGCGGCTTTCACAGCGGCGACGTCACCGGTGACAGTGGCCGTCACGAGAGCGCTGCCGACCTGCTTCATGGGTCCGACGAGTTCGACATTGGCGGCTTTGAGCATCGCGTCGGTCGCTTCGACGAGCGCGACGAGGCCCTTGGTTTCAATGAGTCCGATAGCTTGTTGTGCCATAATGATTTATTTCCTGTTCTGAGTTAAATGAGTTTTGAGAGTTAACGATTGTCCAGGAAGCGCTTCACTTCCCGGCCGACGACCAATTCTTCATTGGTCGGGATGATCATGACTTTCACCGGCGAATCGTCCGTGCTGATCACGGCCTCTTCGGCGGGGGTGTTATTGTTCTTCTCGGCGTCAATCTTGATGCCGAGATTTTCTAGGTTCGCGCAGATATCAGCGCGCAGCGGAGAACGGTTTTCACCAATACCAGCCGTAAAAACGAGGGCGTCGATGCCGTTGAGGTCGAAGTGGAACGCGCCGATCCAATGTCGCGACTGGTGCACGAGCAGGTCGAGCGCGAGCTGGGCCCGTTCGTTGCCTTCGGCGGCCGCGTCCGCGATGTCCCGGAGGTCATTCGACACTCCGGACACACCTTGCAGACCGCTTTGTTTGCACATGATCTCCTGCGCTTCGTCGGCGGAGATGCCGGTCTTGCGCATGATGAACGGCAACGCGTGCGAATCGAGGTCGCCCACACGGTTGTTCTGCGGCAGACCGCTCTGCGGACTCATGCCCATCGAGGTGCCGATTGCCACGCCATTGCGGATCCCGGTGATGGAGGAACTCCCGCCCATGTGGCAGGAGATGATCCTCAAATCAGGTCCATCGACCGGACTCGCTCCGGCATTGACGTAGAGATTGCGGGCACGCTCGGCGACATCGTCGCGACCGAGCAGTTCGGCGCTGCGTTCAGCGATGAACTTGTGGCTGGCCCCGTGAAAACCCCATCGACGCACACCGAGGTCATACCATTCCTGCGGAACGGCATAACGTTGGGCGGCCGTGCTCGTGTGCTGGTAGAACGCGGTCTCGAAGAGCGCCACCATCGGCTTGGCGGGCATGATTTCCCGGAACTGCCGAATGCCTGCGATATAAGGCGGGTTGTGGGCCGGCGCGACAGAGGAATAAAACTCCATCGCTTCGAGAACCTCCTCGGTCGCTTCGACGCAACCGCTGATGTCCTTCGCCATGATCGTCTTGAAACCAACGGCCGCGAGATCGCTTTCCGATTCGATGTGGCCGCCGTCCTTGAGCTGAGCCAACACTTCTTCGATCGTGGCCGCATAATCGGTCACCCGTTCGAAGCCGCCTTTGGCCAGCACCTCTGATTTACCATCGCTGAAATCAAACAGCCGGTATTTCAAAGAGGTCGATCCAAT
>JBMYQZ010000818.1:0-2457 GCA_049601855.1 Limisphaerales bacterium
TGGAATCCTTCGGCGAACTCTGCGCCAACGACCACGTCCGTCTCCTGTGTGTGACCGGTGGGCCCGCCGTTGTTGCTGCCGCGATGAAGACTGGCAAACGCGCCATCTGCGCCGGCCCCGGCAACCCTCCTGTTCTGGTTGACGACACCGCCTGCATGGATCGCGCCGCCAGTTCGATCATCCAGGGTGGCGCCTACGACAACAACCTGCTCTGCATCGGCGAGAAAGAGGTTTTCGTCCTGGACAATACCTTCAGCCGTTTCATGTCCGCCATGGAACGCAACGGCGCCGTCCAGCTCAATGGTTCCCAACTCGAAGCACTGACCCAGGCCGCGTTCACTATCGAGCCCGGTAAGGGCGGCGGTTGCGCCAGCGCTCACACGAACAAGGATTTCATCGGCAAAGACGTCAAGGTCCTCGCCGATGCCGCCGGTATCTCTGTCCCGGATGGCACGCAGATGTTGTTCGCCGAAACCAATTCCGATCATCCCTTCGTGGTGGAAGAGCAGATGATGCCCTTCATGCCGATTGTCCGTGTGAAAGGCGTTGAGGAAGGCATTCAGGAATCATTGAAAGCCGAGCACAACTACAAGCACACCTCGATCATCCACTCGCACGACGTGAATCACATGTCCGCCATGGCCCGGGCACTGGACACCACGCTGTTTGTGAAGAACGGACCCTGCGGAGCCGGCCTCGGTCTCGGTGGCGAAGGTTACCTGAGTTTCTCGATCGCCACGCCCACCGGCGAAGGCGTCACCAATCCCAAGACCTTCACCCGCGTCCGCCGCTGCATCATGGTGGACAACCTGAAGATCTATTGATCAACCACAAAGACACAAAGAGCACAAAGCTCTGAGATAAATCAGTTCTTAGTGTCCCTTGTGCCTTAGTGGTTAAAGAAAAATGCAACTGGCAAGAGTAGAAGGCAACGTGGTCGCGACTCGGAAACATCCGAGTCTCGACGGTTGGCGTCTGCTCATCTGCCAGCCCATCAACGACGACGGTTCCGCCACCGGAACGCCGATTGTGGCGATCGATCCGCACGGAGCCGGCATGCACGAACGCGTGATCGTCACCTCCGACGGCATCGCCGCCAGGAACACGGTCGGTGATCAAGAGAGCCCCGTCCGCCAACTGATCAGCGGCATCGTGGACGAGAAACACGAATGAACCACGAAGACTCAAAGAACACCAAGAAAGACTCAGACCTTTGTGTCCTTAGTGCCTTTGTGGTCAGTAAGAAATGAGACTTGGAACCGTCATTGGGCGTGTGACGCTCAGCAAGAAAGTTGACTCCTACAAGGGTGGCCGGTTCCTCGTCGTGAGCCCGTTTGATCGTGATCACTTCCAGCAGGGAAGTACGCCCATCGAAGGCCTCAGCAAGCAACCCAGTCTGGTCGTCTACGACAACATCGGCGCCGGAGTCGGCGAAACCATCGGGTTCATCGAAGGCCGCGAAGCCGCGATGCCTTTTGACGGACCCACCCCGATCGACGCCATCAACGCCGCGTTGATCGACAATATTTTCTACAACCCAGAATGAGCTGAACCACAAAGGCTCACAGAACACCAAGCAGATTCAGAAATGATAGACGGCATGAATCACAACATCAGCAATTCCAAGCAGATCTTTGTGTCCTTCGTGTCTTAGTGGTTAACAAAGAAAGAATTTCCAGATGAAGAAACTAATCAGTGCACGGGAAGTCGAAGCCATGATCAAAAGTGGCGCGGACCTGAACAACCTGCCGGCTGGCGCAATCGTGACGCCCTCGGCCCGCGATCTTATTCGCGCTCAAGGTGGCAAAAGCAGCGGAGGTAGCAATGCTCCCGCCGTCGTCACCGCCAAGAAGGGCAGCGCCGCCGAACTCACCCCCTTTAGCGAAGGTGCCGAATACGACGCCATCCTCGACGATCCTGCCAACGATTCCCTCAAGGAGGAAATCTGCGAAATGGGTCGCCGTCTCTGGGCCCGTGCCTACGTCGATGGCAACGGCGGCAACATGTCCATCCGCATCGGCGACGACCTCGCGCTCTGCACGCCGACGCTTGTGTCCAAGGGCTCCATGGCTCCGGAAGACATCTGCCTCGTTGATCTTGAGGGCAAACAGCTCGCCGGTCGCAAGAAGCGCACCAGCGAAATCCTGATGCATTTGCAGATCATGAAGAAGGTCTCGCGCGCCAAGGCCGTCTGCCACTGCCACCCGCCGCATTCCACCGCCTTCGCCGTCGCCGGTATCGAACCGCCGACCTGCATGATTCCCGAGATGGAAGTCTTCATCGGCAAAGCGCCGCTCGCTCCGTATCGCACGCCGGGCAGCCCGGAAATGGGCAAGCTGGTGGCCGACCTCGCCCCTGATCACAACACCATCCTGATGGCCAACCACGGCGTCGTTTCCTGGAGCCACAACGGCATTGAGGATGCCTACTTCAAGATGGAAATCGTCGAGGCCTACT
>JBMYQZ010000819.1:0-2453 GCA_049601855.1 Limisphaerales bacterium
AGGGTATCAAGGGCATGGACGCTTATGACGTCCTCTACGCCGACGCCCTCCTATGGTGGCAGTTGGGATGGGTCGATTACCTCGCCCCACAGCTTTATTGGTCCATCGACGAGAAACAGCAGAGCTTTCCGGTTTTGCTGAAGTGGTGGGCACAGCAAAACAAGATGCGCCGACATCTGTGGCCGGGCATTTCCATTCGCGGCACCAAGGAGAACCGTCATCCCTTCGAAGTCCTCAAGCAGGTCAATGCCGTTCGCCTGGAATCGGGTGTGGACGGACATATCCATTACGGCATGAACTCGCTGCTGACCAATCGTCAAAACGTGTCCTACTACCTGCAGAAGCACGCTTATAGGAACGCCGCTCTCCCACCCGTTTCCCCGTGGCTCAGCAACACCCAACCCGGAAAGCCGCGCATGCACTTCGGCATGATGGCGTACAGAATCGCTACCTTTCGTTGGTCCGCATCGGGTGCACCTCCAAAGTATTGGCTGCTACAACGACAGATCGCCGGCAAATGGCAGACCTCCATTCTCCCCGGCACGCAGACATCGATTAACATCCACGGGGACCCCGGAAAGAGACTCCCAAGCGCCTTGTCCCTTACGCCAGTGGACCGATACGGCAAAACCGGCTTCCCCTTTCGTGCCAGACTCCGAACCTCAACGGTTCAGCCGGCCCCTCCCCGCTCCAAACCATCGACCAACACCTCTTCGCGTCCGATGCAGATGCGACCAGCACGTTGATGAGGTACAAGAAGAAAACGGGAGAATTCCGCTCCCGGTTTCCATGGTTGGAATGGCTGCTTCCCCCACTGTCTGAGGGGGGCGATTTCTCGGTAACGATTGGTGCTGTCGTTGTCCTTAAATTCAAACATCCTGCGCAATAGACCTTTCGCAGCCGGCATGCCGATCACACTCCTAAGAGTTTTCCTTAGTGCATTTTCACCGCAATGATTGGCTAATTTCTTCCCGTTTCCTTGTCTTTCACGAACGACTTCGTCAATTTTGGGTCCAACAAACTAATATATGGCAGCAGCCGACCAACTTCGAAAACTTCTCAAGGAACGAATCCTCGTCCTCGACGGTGCCATGGGCACGACTATTCGCACCTATGGCCTCACCGAAACCGACGCCCGGGGCGAGCGATTCAAGGATGCCAAGGTTGATATCCTGAACAATGGTGATCTCCTTTCGCTGACCAAACCCGACGTCATCACCGATATTCACCGGCGTTTCTTGACTGCTGGTTCAGACATCATCGAGACCAACACCTTCGGGGCCACCGTCATTCCCCAAAGCGACTTCTTCGTTGAAGATCCGCGCGAAAAAGGCGGACGCAAAGATCCTGAATTTCACCAGTCCCTGCTGGAAAACAAGTTTCTCAACGAACTGGTCTGGGACATCAACTACGAATCCGCCCAACAGTGCCGGAAGCTCTGCGATGAGTTTTCGAATCAAACAGGTCGCCAAAGATTCGTCGCCGGGGCAGTCGGTCCTCTGACCGTTCAACTGACAATCTCACCCGACGCGGACGACCAAGCTTTTCGCCCGGTAACGTTTGATCAACTCCGCACCGCCTACACCCATCAGATTCGCGCCCTGATCGCTGGCAAATCAGACATCCTGATGGTTGAAACGATCTTCGATTCCCTCAATGCCAAGGCCGCTCTGGTGGCGATTCAGGAGGTCTTCAACGCGGATTCAGTCGAATTGCCAATCATCATCTCGGCGGCGGTTGGTGACGGAGGCCGGACCATGGTGTCAGCCCAGTCCGTCGAGGCATTCTGGAACGCCGTGAAGCATGTGAATCCGGTGGCGGTCGGTTTGAACTGTTCGGTCGGTCCGGACAAGATGCGCCCGTTCATCGAAGAACTGTCATCGGTCGCAGAGTCCGCTGTCTCCTGCTACCCCAACGCCGGCATGCCCAATCCGCTGCGCGAAACCGGCTTCGATCTGGATCCGCCGGACATGGAGAACTACCTCAACGACTTTGCGCGGAATGGATTCATCAACCTTGCCGGTGGTTGCTGCGGAAACACGCCCGATCACGTCGCGGCAATCGCCAAAGCGGTCGAGAATGTCGAACCGCGACCGATCCCTGCCCTGCCGGAAAAACTGCGGCTTAGCGGCACGCTTCCATTTACGCATGAGCCGGAGAATTTCCTGATGATCGGTGAGCGCACCAACATCACTGGATCTCCGAAGTTCAAGAAGCTCATCAAGTCCAATGATCTTGAAGGCGCTTTGACAGTGGCCCGTCAACAGGTCGACAACGGCGCCAACGTCATCGATATCAACATGGACGAGGGCATGATTGACTCGGAGGAGATGATGGTGACGTTCCTGAACCTCATCCAGACAGAACCGGACATCACCAAGGTACCGATCATGGTCGACTCCTCCAAGTGGAGCGTGATCGAAGCGGGTCTGAAATGCCTCCAGGGCAAAGGC
>JBMYQZ010000820.1:0-2448 GCA_049601855.1 Limisphaerales bacterium
GCGGCAGTACCACTTCACGGAATCTTTCATCGGGGGATCGAGTTCGTCCAACTCCTCTGTACCGGCCCAACGAATGGCGTGGTGTTCTTGATCCGCCAGTTCGACCTCGCCGTTTAAGGGGCGGGCCCAATAGATCATGCCGATGTGTTCGTGGGTTTCGTTGATGCGATGGATGTCGAGGAACCTGGGCGCGATGAGGGCGCGACAGCCGGGTTCGGTGGTCGGGGGACGATCGCCGAGTAGTTCGACCTCGAGGCCGCTCTCTTCCTTGGCTTCGCGAAGGGCGGCTTGTTCGGGATCTTCGTCCAACTCGATATGGCCGCCGAGGGGGAGCCACATGTTCAATTGCTTGTGATGGATCAACAGGACCTTGCCTTCGTGGACGACGAAGATGGCGACGGTGAAATCTATTTTTTCGTTGATGTGGGGCATGGATTCAGTCGGTGTCGGGAAGATCGAACTCTCCGTGGGAGAGACCGGTGGCGGTGTTGCCGGGTTCGGCGTTGAGTCGGATGATGACCTTCAGTCCTTGGGAACGACGGTTCTTGCAGATGACGCGGCCGCCGCAGGTTTCGATGCAGGTCTTGACGATGGCCATGCCGAGTCCGACTCCACCGGTGGTGCTCGTCCGGGAGGCGTCGGGGCGGTAGAAGGGATCGAAGATCATGCCGATGTGATCGTTGGAGATGCCCGGGCCGCTGTCCCAGACTACGATGAAGGTGAAGTCTTCCCTTCGCTCTGCCTTGATGCCGATAGGGCCGGCGTGGGCGGCGTAACGGACGGCGTTTCGCAGGAGGTTGCCGATGCCGCGGGCGAGGAGTTGCTTGTTGGCCATGGCGGAGAGTTCGTCGGGGACGTTCAGCTTTATGCTGGCCTTGCCGGAGGTTTCGCGTTTGACGGCGAGGTCGATGATGGCTTTGACGTCGACGGGCTGGATCTTGATCTCGGCGGGTTGGAGGGAGGCTTTCGAGAAGCTGAGGAGTTCGTTGACGAGATCGGACATGTGCTGGACCTCTTCGCTGATGTCGTTGACGTAGCCCTTTTGATCGGCGGACGTGGCCTTGGTCTCGAGGATACCGACGGCCATCTGCATTCGTGCGAGCGGGGAACAGAGTTCGTGGGCGGTGTCGCCGAGGAAACGTTTCTGTCCCGAGATGAATCCTTCGAGGTGCGTGGACATCTTGTTGATGGCTTCGGCGAGGCGCCCGAGTTCGTCGCTGCGGTCGGCTTGGAGCGCGATGCCGAATTGGCCGTCGGCGATCATCTCGGTGGCGGCGGTGATCTCCCGGATCGGTCGCGTGATGTGCCGGGCCATCGGGATCCACAGCAGGACGGATATGCCGATGGCGGTGAGTGCGAGTGGCCACCAGTTGCGACCGCGGAAAAACGCCGGTGGCAAGCCGGCTGACTTGGCGAGGACGAAGGCGTGATAGGTGGTTTGTGGCTGACGATCGTAGAGCGGGAGTTGGACGCCGAACCACCATTCGTCCGAACCGGGCGGGTTCACAATCAAGGATACCGGCCGGACTCCCTTGTGGCGCTGGATTCGGTCATCCGGTGGCAGCGGTTCTCGGGGGCCGAACAGGAAGTTGCGCGCATCGAGATCCGCGGCGGCGATGGAGTGCGCGGCCACGCTGTCCATGACGGAACCTGGGATTTCCATCTGTGGGCCCGCCATGACGGTGCCATCGGAGTGAAAGAGGAGAAGATCGAGCGCGTTGGTTTGGCCGTGGCGGTCGAGAATCTCGTTCCACTCGCTGCGGTCGGATTGGGAAAGCTCGGAGACAACGCTGCGGGCCAAATGGATCACGTGGTCGCCTGCGTCGCCGGCCATTTGCATGCGAGGGTCGATTCGGAATTCTTCGGCAAAGAAGAGTGGGAAGCCGGCGCCGAGGATGGCGAGATTCAGGAGCAGCCACCCGACGATGCGCGCGTAGAGTGTGGCTGCTGGTTGCATGGGGCAGTAGTCAGTCAACAGTGATCGGCAATCAGTAATCAGTCGTCGTTGTCATGCGCGCTCTGGTGCCTGATGGACGGTTTACTGATCACGGAATACTGGCCCTCACGCTTCCTCGGTCGCGGGATTGATGAACATGTAGCCGGCGGAGCGAACGGTGCGGATGTAGCGCGGGGTCTTGGGATCGTCGTTAAGCTTCTTGCGCAAGGAGGAAATGTGCACGTCGATGGAGCGGTCGAAAACTTCGTAATGGCGATCGCGGATCTCCTCGAGCAAGCGCTCGCGCGTGCGAACCCGTCCCTTTGCGCGAATGAGGGAAACGAGCAGATCAAATTCCACCGGCGTGAGGTCGAGTGGTTGTTCGGCGCATTCAGCGGTGCGGGCGCTGGCGTTCACGCAGACGTCGCCGACGCGGAAAATTCGCACTTCGGATTGCACGTCGACGCTGGTGTCGGTCTTGTCCGTGCGACGGGTGACGGCGCGGAGACGGG
>JBMYQZ010000821.1:0-2448 GCA_049601855.1 Limisphaerales bacterium
GGCTGTTTTGATGTCAAGGGGATGACTGCTTGCGACAAGCGGGAGGTGACCGCGGCGTATTACGCGATGTGTGAGCACATCGATCATGAGGTCGGTCGGATTCTTGAAGCGCTCGAGGAGTCGGGCCAACGTGATAACACGATTGTGATCTTCATGTCTGATCACGGGGAAATGCTCGGTGATCATGGGATGTATTTGAAGGGACCGCACTTCTACGAGGAAGCGGTTCGCGTGCCTTTGGTGATGCGTTGGCCGGACAAGTTCAAGGCGGGACATCAGGTGGATGGTCTGATGGAACTTACCGATTTGTGCCCGACCTTGCTGGAATGTGCGGGGATCGAAGTCCCCAACCGCATGCAGGGCCGTTCACTCTGCGGGCAATTGAAAGGGGAGGAGGATCCGGCCAGGTTCCGCGACTTTGTCTTCAGCGAATATTACAACTCTTGGACGCATAAAGATGGCTACGGAACGATGCTGCGGACCGAGACGGAGAAGATCGTCGTTTACCACGGGACCGAGGAGGGCGAGCTTTATGAACTGGAAAAGGACCCCGATGAGTTTGAGAATCTCTGGAGCTCCCCGAATCACACCGAGATGAAACTGCGCCTGATGAAACAATGCTTCGATGCCAGCGTTTTCACCATGGATCCGGATCCGCCTCGCTTGGGGCCTTTTTGAAACTGAATTATGAAGATTACTCTGAATACAAGCACCATCAAGCCACAGCCCTTGATGAAGAAAATCGAGCTGGTGGCGAGGGCCGGTTACGACGGAATCGAGCTTTGGCTGAACGATATCTACGAATACATCGGGCAAGGCGGTGAGGTTTCCGATGTCGAAAAGGCGGTGGCGGACAATGGGCTTTTCATTCCCTGCATGATCGCGATGCGGGGTTGGGGCGAGGCGGAGGGCTTCGAATACAACATCATGCTCGACGAGTGCAAACGCCGCATGGAGTTGGCGGCTCGGCTGAAATCTCCCTACATCGTCGCAACTCCTCCGTTCCTGGATTGCGACCTCCGGCAGATTTCGACGCGTTATCAGGATCTGCTCCGCATCGGCAAGGAAGCCGGCGTGAAACCCACGATGGAGTACATCAGCTTCTTCAAGTCGGTGTGGCGGCTACGTCAGGCCTGGCAGATTGTGCAGGAGGCCGAGGATCCTGATGCGACGATCATCCTGGATGCGTTTCACACTTGGAACAGCGCGTCTACGATCGAGGAATATCGTTCGATCCCCGTGGAGAAGATCAGTCATTTCCACATCGATGATGGTCATCCCAGCAAACCGCAGATGCAGCAGATCGATCCGGATCGGCAGATGGTTGGCGACGGGCCGATCGATCTGAAGGCGGAGTTGGCGCTGTTGAAGGAAAAGGGCTACGACGGTTGCGTGAGCCTGGAACTCTTCAATCAGGATCTCTGGAAACAGGATCCGCTGGAGGTGCTAAAGCTGGGATTGGAACGGGTGAAATCGGTGATGTCTGAATAGTCCCTCGCGAAGAAAGTCTGAAACGAATATGAAAAAGATCGGAATGTTGTTTGTGGTGCTCAGCTTTGTGGTCTCCGCTTCGGCGGGACAGCGGGGCTTCCATCGTATTTTCAATGGCAAGGATGTCTCGAATTGGGACACGACGGGCAATTGGTTTGCCAATGACAAGGGTGAATTGGAGGTCAAGCCCCGCGAGGGAGAGAAAGGCTGGAAGCGATTTGACGCCTACCTTTACTCCAAGAAGAAGTATCGGAACTTCACCATCGATTTCGAATACAAGTATCCGAAGGGTGGCAACAGCGGTTTCTTCTTTCGCATTGCGGACAAGAAGGATCCGGTGAAGAGCGGTTTCGAGGTGCAGATCAAGGATGACCATGGGAAGAAGAATCCCGGTCCGCACGACACCGGTGGCGTCATTCAAACCCAGGGCCCCACCAAGGTGACGGCGAAGCCGGCCGGCCAATGGAATCGCATGGTTGTTACGATGAAGAACGATCGTCTCACCGTGAAACTGAACGACGAGATGGTGAACGACGTGAATCTGATAGAGAAGGCCAAGAAGCCTGTGCCGGCCAGCGGCTACATCAGCCTACAGGACCACGGACAGAATCTCTTCTTCCGAAACATCAAGTTCAAGGAACTGGAGTAGCCGGACGACGGCAGTTCTGCGCTGCTGCGCGGCCGATGGACTCTATGTCGGGGCAGTCCTGGGTCAGTCCGCTCGACGCGTGGTTGGAAATAGATGAATCGTCCGGTCCGACCGCAGACTACCTGTCTAATCCGGATCGTAGGCGAGGTTGGGGCCGAGCCAGCGTTCGACTTGTTCGACGTCCATGCCCTTGCGTTTGGCATAGTCTTCGACCTGGTCTTTGCCGATCTTGCCGACGGCGAAGTATTTCGACTCGGGGTGGCTGAAGTAGAGGCCACTGACGCTGGAACCGGGCCACATGGCGCAGC
>JBMYQZ010000822.1:0-2448 GCA_049601855.1 Limisphaerales bacterium
TTCCACCAACACATCAGGTTCCGCCGCCTTGAGCTGATGCATCTTGTTGTAGCCCGTGAGAACACCACAGGACCGCACGCCGCCGTGCTTCGCCGTGTCGATGTCATGTTCCATGTCGCCAATGAACACCGTCTCGTCCGGATTCAGATCGTGGTCCTTCAGAATGGCGTGGATCTGTTTGCGCTTATCCCAGATTCCAAGATACGGCGTGTCGATGTATTCACCGAAGCCGGTCTTCTCCGCCTGCCGCTGATAGTGTTCCTCGCTGACTGTGCTGAGGAGAAATGTCCGCAAATGCCGATCCCGGCAAAAACGCAGAAACTCACGCGCATGCGGCAGACCATCCACGAGATCCTGATGCTTGCGAAAACTCGCGTGAAACCATTCCTCCAACTGTTCCATGCCGACGTCAGGCAGAAAACGCTGATAGAAACTGTTGAAGGGAAGCTGAAATTCCGTGCGGAACTCATCGAGCGTCAAGGGCTTGACGCCGGCATTGTCAAACACCTCGTTGGTCGCCCACCAAACCGCCGGCAGGTCATCGACAAGGGTCCCGGACCAATCAAAGATGACGTTGCGGATCTTCACTCAGCAGGAGTCTTGGCAGGTTCTGCAGACGGCCGTTCCTCGTGCTTGATATCCTTCAACTTCACCGCTGCGATCAGTGCCGCAAGGATCGAAACACCTGCGCAGATGATATAAGGCAACTCCGCCCGGTAGCCGTAGCAGGCTCCCGCGAAGATCGGCCCGGCAATGCGCGCCAAGGCACCGGCGCTCTGGGCGACACCGATCGTGGCCCCTTGCTCTTTCTCCGGCGCCAAGATGGAGATCATTCCGAAAATGGGCGCTCGCGCCAGACTGGAACCGACCGCCAAACCGCCCAGCACGGCGAGGAACGCCGTCCACTGATTGGCGTACGGCAAGGGAGCCAAGCTCGCCCCGGTCATGACCAAGGAGATCACCACGAGCTTCTTCTCACCAAACATCTTCACCAGCCGACCGATCGCCCCGCCCTGCACCATCGCGCCGACGAAGCCGGCGAAGGCAAACAGGTAACTCACCGTCCGCAAACCTTCCGGCTTGGTGGTATCGAGGCTGAAATTATCCTGCACCAACCAGCCGAGCGTGGTCTCGAAAGTCGTGAAACAGAATGTTGCCAGGAAAAAGAGCATGATCAGCAAGCCGACCTGCGGCATGCCCAATACGTGAACGATCTGCTGCAAGTGCGGGCGTTGCTCCGCTTTGCTCGCATGGGAAGTGTTGCTCTCGGCCAATTTCGCCAGGGCGTAAACAAATGCGAACCCAGAGATTCCAGCCGCGAACCAACCGGGGCCGGACAGGCCGAAGAACGACAAGGCCAACGCCGCGATGCAGGGACCGAGAATAAAGCCAAGTCCGAATGCCATGCCAATGAGCCCCATGCTCTTGGAGCGCTTCTCCGGTGGCGTGATGTCAGCCATGTAAGCCTGCGCCACAGAAATGTTGGCTCCCATGATGCCGGCGAGAATCCTTGAACCCAAAACAACCCAGAGGACGTACTCCTTCATCCCTTCCGGCAGACTGAAGGCCAAGGCGAACACAATGTAGGAAAGAGTCGAGCCTCCGAGCCCGATCAGGATCACCGGCCGTCTGCCAATTCGATCTGACAACCTTCCCCAAAACGGCGCGCAGAAAAACTGCATCGCCGAAAACGACGCCATGATAACGCCGCAAAACGCCTCACTCGCCCCGAAGTTGCGACTAAAATTGGGCACCAACGGCAACACGATCCCGAACCCGATCAGGTCGATGAATACCGTCAAAAAGATGATAAATACGGAAGGCTTGCTCATGTACTGCCAAATGGAGCGCGAACGCTAGCGAGGGGCGAGGCAATGTGAAAGTAGTTTTCTCATTCGAAATCGATCGCCCGCGAGGGTCTGAGTCATGCATCCATCCACCCATTCACGCGGCAATTAACACCTACCGGAATGCGTAGCTTGGATCGACAAATGCTCTATTACTAAAAACATCAACTGACACTTGCCCGATCTCACCGCGCACCAAGAACTCCCCGACGGCGCGCCGGAATGGCCAATGCGGCGAACACAATCAATGGTGGGATAACGGGAACACGATAGCGTGTCTTCGAGAACAACATGACATGTAGGAGCAGCGTCGCGACTGCCACCACCCACAACGGCGCCAATCGGTTGAGAATCCACCAGCTTAGTGCCGCCAGCAAACCGGCAAGCCCGGGTCTTCGTGGTTCTCTCCCCATCAACATCATTGCCGCCCCCAGCACGGCCACCGTGTAGGGTCCGTCCCAACATAGTTTGCAGCCCAGATCGATCAGGAACGGATACCAACCACAGGCCAAGCCGGCGATCCACGCACGCAACACTCGACGTCGCGAATACACCGCCCAAAAGGCCACAGGCGCGATGAACGAGGACACCGAAGTTTAAA
>JBMYQZ010000823.1:0-2447 GCA_049601855.1 Limisphaerales bacterium
CTTGGCCTCCATCTATGACTGGTTGTGTTGAACGGTTTTCGAACACACCCTAGTTTGGAAATAGACTTCGCCGTTCTTGCCCGCTCGTGATTTGAGTCGAAAGGTCAAACGATAGGGTCCGGGATGGCCAACGCTTTTGATGCGATCGATAGCGATGCCGGGATCGTCACCATCAAACTCCAGTCGAATCTCATTGCCGCTGATCTTCAGCTTCGTGTTCTTGCGCGCGCGAATTGAATCCGAGCCGCGTTGGCCACGCCCCTTGCGTGCCTTGCGATCGTTTTTACCGACCTCGGCCAGTGGCAGCTGAAACGCCGTCCATTCGGGATGCAGATGGCCGGTGGCCTCGGCCAGCACGGGAGTGTTCGCCTTGGACGGCGCCTTGAGCACCGACGCCGTCATGTCATGCCAGGCCACGCTGAGGGCCTTGGTCATCTTCGGCCGGGCAGCGGCGAGGTTGTTCAGCTCCGTGCGGTCTTCGGTGAGATTGTAGAGTTCCCACGGTTGGCGGCGAAAGCTGACGAGCTTGAAATCGCCAGCTCGTAGCGCGCGATCATCAGCGAAAAGAAAATGGATGGGTGGACGTTCCTTGAATTCCTGTCCCTTGAGCAACCCGACGAGAGAGATGCCGGATACCGGCTCGAGTTCGCGATCAGGCCAGCTCTTGGGCAACTTGGTTTCCGCGAGTCCGGCCAAGGTCGGCAACACGTCGACCAAGTGCGCAGGCTTGTGGGTGATGGCTCCCTTCTTGTGTTTCAACCCTTTCGGCCAATGCACGACGGCGGGCGTGCAGATGCCACCTTCGAACTGATTCTGCTTGTAGTAGCGAAAAGGTGCGTTGCGGGCCCACGCCCAGCCCGTGCTGTCGCTCCAAGTCACATCTGGGTCGTAGGGCATGGCATCCATCTTCGGACTGCGCCGATCATACGGACAGGCACCGTTGTCGGAGACGAACAAGATAAGCGTGTTGTCCATTTCTCCGTTCTTTTCGAGATCCTTGAACAAACGGCCCAGTTCCTGATCCACGCGATCGATCATGCCAGCCAACGCGGTCATGCGCTTTTTCTCCCACTGCTTTCGATCAGACGAAAGCTCGTTCCATGCGGGGATGTGTTCCGGTCGCGGAGAGGGCTTCACGTTTTGGCCGAACAACCCCAGTTTTCGCTGCTTCGCCATTCGCGCATCGCGAACCGCGTCCCAACCGCGATCGTATCGGCCGACGTACTTCTCGTAGTCCTCCTTCAGCGGTTGCAACGGCGCATGCGGTGCATTGAAGGCAACATAGAGATACCATGGCTTCGTCTTGGTGCGCGCCTCCTGCAGGAATTCGAGGGCGAAGTCCACCTTGGCCAACGTTGTGTAGAATCCCTTCGCGGGAACGGCCCAAGGTTCGCCGTTCAATCGAAAGGTCCTGTCACCGCGATAGAAGTTGCACGCCCCGCTGAGATGGCCGAAGTAGCGTTGGAATCCGAAATCGGTCGGCTCCTTCTGCAGATGCCACTTGCCCACCATCATCGTGTGATAACCCGCTTCACCCAGCACTTCCGCGGATGTCGTCGCCCGGTTCATGGCCGTGTTCCCGGCCTGAAACGCGTAGCGTCCGGTCAACAAGCTGACGCGTGAGGAATGACACTTCGCCGTGTTGTAGAACTGGGAGAAGCGCAGTCCATTGCGGGCCAGCCGATCGAGATTGGGTGTCTCGATCTCACTCCCGTAGCAACCCAGATCGGAGAAGCCCAAGTCGTCTGCCATGATGACCAAGAGGTTTGGACGCGGGGCGGCACAAACCGTCACCGCAGTGACGAGCAGCAGCAACAAGGAAGGTCTCAGATTCATGGACGGAAGATTGCGATCTGCTGCGTGCCATGGCCAGTCGGATATCGAGACAACCACGAATGGCGTCGGCCTAAGCCGATTGATCGGTAACACGTGCTCCGTTTCGAGTCGTACTCCAGAACAAAAAACGACTTCACTTCATCCCAAAGTGCCGTTTGAAGAACTCGAACATTCCGATGTGCAGATTCACGCCACCGTCTTTCTGATGGCGGTAGTGAGACTCGATGTCGAGTTTCTCCATTTCGCGCTTCAGCATGTGCCCGAACTTCGGGTGATGAATGCCTTGGCCGGGGCGGGCGTTCTCCGGGAGCGGACCGTCGGCTTCGCTGTAGTACATGTAGATGGGCGGATCGTCTTTTGTCAGATGAGTGATTGCGGAGACTTCCTCGTAGAGCTTGAAGAACTTCGGGTTGTTGAGGTCCTCGGCACCGGACATGTTGTACATCTTGAAGATGGAAGGATGCTCCCAGGCTCGGCCGCCGATCTCTTTCTTGATCCAACGGGGATCGTAGGTAGACTGGCCGCCGAGGGTGCCGATGGCGGTGATCCGGGTGGATTGACGGAGGACGGGATCTTCGTTATTCGGATCGGCGAGGTCGTCGTGAAAACCC